>DATEMK010000139.1:0-31350 GCA_035275625.1 Bacteroidia bacterium | reverse complement strand
AGCAGCCTGTGATGAATCTGAATGAGGTGAACGGCCTCCTTAAAAATCCGTCTTCCTATCAAGGCAAGAAAGAAAAAAATGCCTGGCGCTGGTTTGGATCCATTCTTTTAGTGGGATTGGCAGCCTTTGGAATTTTGTACCTGTTCAATAATAATTCATCCATAGAAGATAAAACCGGGAATTCTGTTGCCATAACCAATAATATACCATCTGACAATAATGCAGTCCAGGCTAATGCTTCATCATCTGAAAATAAAAATGAAGCATCAGCCGCTCCTGAGAAAAATGATATTAATACTTCTTCATCTGAAAATTCTTTGGCAGCGAATAACAAGGAGGATAAAAATACAGCTGTTTCCAAACCTGCTATGGCTCCTGAAAAACCAGGATCAAAACCCGCAGCAATGACTAAGCATTATGCAGGAGATGTTAATATTAATTTTTCAAGCGATAATAAAAAAATAAAAATGATAATTTCCCCTTCAAATGAAATTGCTGAGCTGAAAATAAATGATGAGTTGATTTCTGCCCAAAGCTATACTGAATATAAGAATATTATAGATGAGGGCTTAAAATTGAAGAATGAGAAAATAACAGGCGAGGGGGGCAATTCGGAAGTTAAATCACTCAGCGCTGCAAAACGAAATGTAATGAATGCAATGATGAAGGAATTAACTGCAGATGGATTGATTTCATCTGACAAGCCTTTCGATTTTACTCTTACCGGCCAGGAAATATTTTTGAATAATGAAAAACAGACTGCGGAAACTTTTGAAAAATACAAAGAAGTTTATGAAAAACTTACGGGGGAAAAATTACCGGCAAAATACAATCTCCACATAAAGCGGTAAATAATTTTTTATTTGTAGGTTTGAGGAATAAAATTCAAAGCCATGAAATTTATTCCCATGTTCTTTTTAATAATGTTTGTTGTTTTCGCTCTGCTGCAATACAATGATCCCGACCCTGTTCAATGGATGTTCGCTTATTTATCAGCTGCTTTTCTAAGTTTCCTCGCCTTTAAAGGAAAGTTGGTAAATTATATTGCATTTATTGCTGCGGGTATCTACTTAGTTGCCGCATTTTATCAATGGCCTCCTCAATATGACGGTCTTACAGGCAACATGGATGCCGATCCGAATATTGAATTAGGCCGTGAATCTCTCGGACTTATTATCTGTGCAGTGGTAACACTGATAAATTTTTTTATTTCACAAAAAATCAAAAAAGCCTGAAAGAGTACGAATAAAAAAAAATCGGGATCACCTTTTGAGTAATCCCGATTTTTATTTGGATTTTATTTTACTGAGCAATATACGATCTCAATAAATTTCCTTTGGCTGCATTATGCCTCAGTCTTTTGATAGCGCTGTCCTTAATCTGGCGCACTCTTTCGCGGGTCATATTCAGCTTGGTGCTGATTTCTTCCAAAGTGAATGAACGGGGTTCTCCAATTCCGTAAAAGAGTTTTAAAACATCACTTTCTTTTGTTGGAAGCGTGTTCAGCGAACGAAGCACATCTCGTTGTAATGATTCTGCCATCAGTCCATCATCGGTGTTCGGAATGGTAGAATTTGCCATAACATCCAGCAGGCTTCCTGAATCTTCCTTTGAATCAAGAGGAGCGTCCATAGAAACGGCTTTACCTGAAGAACCCATAACTTCTGAAATTTGTTCCTTGGTCATTTCAAGAATATGTGACAATTCTTCAGCGCTTGGTTCCCTTTCGTATTTCTGCTCTAACTGGATAAATGCTTTCCTGATCTTATTCAAAGCGCCCAGCTTGTTCAGGGGCAACCTCACAATTCTTGCCTGTTCAGCCAAAGCCTGTAAAATAGACTGGCGAATCCACCATACTGCGTAGGAAATAAATTTAAAGCCTTTTGTTTCATCAAACTTCTTTGCGGCTTTTATTAAGCCAAGATTTCCTTCATTTATTAAATCCAACAAGCTTAAACCCTGGTTCTGATATTGTTTTGCTACGGAAACTACGAAACGAAGATTCGCTCTTACTAATTTGTCCAATGCTGCCTGGTCCCCGTCACGGATTCTGCGGGCAAGTCTTGGCTCTTCATCCGGTGTGATCATGGA
The DNA here is from genome assembly GCA_035275625.1 of Bacteroidia bacterium. GTDB lineage: Bacteria > Bacteroidota > Bacteroidia > AKYH767-A > OLB10 > DATEMK01. The sequence goes on along the minus strand of DATEMK010000139.1, from coordinate 29,259 downwards.
TTCTTTGGCAATATCCTGGAGATATTTTTCCAAAGAAGCACTGTCACGGTTGGTGATAGATTGTGTAATTTTTAGTTGTCTCATGATTTATATTTATTGTTATCGGTTTATGATCAATATCTCAATATTATAGTGTCAAAATCAATACCACCTGATTTTAACGGATTTAATCTGACAAATACCTGACATAAGTTCCTGTTTCCTGGTTTAAAAGAATAAACAAACGCCTGATTTAGAAAGTTTATTTTACTGATGAGAAAAATAATGATGAACAAATGATTAAATTAACATTCAACAATTTACCCCTGATTGTGATTTATTAATTTGCACAAAGTTACGGAGAAAAAGCGGCCGTTTTACATTTATAATAAGAAATTTTTCTGCTGCGGCTACATCTTAATGTGGCGATAAACGAAAACCACTAACTGCCTGCTTTTGGGCGGAAGTGAATAGAAATTGGCACTCCCTTAAAATCAAAATTTTCACGCATTTTATTTTCAATGAACCTTCTGTAAGGCTCCTTAATGTATTGAGGAAGGTTTGCAAAAAATGCAAAATGAGGAGTGCTGTTCTGAAGCTGTGTAATGTATTTTATGGTGATGCTTTTTCCTTTGATGACGGGAGGCGGGTAGCTTTCAATAAAAGGCAGAATAATTTTGTTCAGCTTTGATGTGGGGATTCTTTGCCTCCTTTTTTTGTACACTTCCAATGCCACTTCCAATGCCTTGTGAATTCTTTGTTTATGAATTACAGAGGTGAATACAACCGGAACATCTTTAAATGGCGCAAGGCGCGCAACCAGCTCTTCCTCATATTTCTTCGTGTTTTTTTCTTTTTCAGGAATCAAATCCCATTTGTTCACAAGAATGAGAACGCCCTTTTTATTTTTTTCAGCAAGATGAAAGATGTTTATGTCCTGTGAGTTTAACCCCATGGTGGCATCAATCATCAATAAACAAACATCCGCTTCTTCAATGCTGCGGATGGCGCGCATGACGGAATAAAATTCAAGGTCTTCATGCACTTTTGTTTTTTTTCTTAAACCGGCTGTGTCCACGAGATAAAAATCAAAACCGAAAGATTGGTAGCGCACATAAATGGAATCGCGCGTAGTGCCTGCAATAGGTGTGACAATAGTGCGCTTGTCGCCAATCATTTCATTCAACAGAGATGATTTTCCGACATTCGGCTGACCGATGATGGCGATTTTTGGAATGTCATCCTCCACTTCATTTTCTTTTTTCAGATTTTTTACCACATCATCCAGCAATTCACCTGTGCCGGCTCCGCTGGCTGATGACAGTTCATAAATATCTCCTAATCCGAGCTTATAAAATTCTGCCACATCCTGCGCACGTTCGGGATTGTCCACTTTATTGACGACAAGAAAAATTTTCTTTTTTGATTTTCTCAGCAGCTTTGCAACTTCTGTATCAAGGTCAGTTAACCCGGTGCTGACATCGGTAAGAAAAAGAATTAAGTCAGCTTCATCAATCGCGAGTTTTACCTGCTTGCGGATTTCTTCTTCGAAAATATCATCTGATCCTGATACATATCCACCGGTATCAATGACTGAAAAAGTTCTTCCTGTCCATTCGGCTTTTCCGTAATGACGGTCGCGGGTTACTCCGCTGACTTCGTCAACAATGGCTGCGCGCGATTCTGTTAAACGGTTAAACAGTGTTGATTTGCCCACGTTTGGACGTCCTACTATTGCTACTATATTACTCATTCATCAACGAATTACGAATCTGTACGAATTTACGAATTACTAATAATTTCTAATTTCCTTCATACCCAAATCTTTTTAACTGACTTTCATTATTTCTCCAATCATCACTTATTTTAACTGTTAATTCAAGATGCACTTGCTTGCCGAGCATCTCTTCTATTTTTTTTCGCGATTGTATCCCGATTCTTTTGATGGCTTCACCTTTATGTCCTAAGATGATTGCTTTCTGCGATTCGCGCATTACGTAGATGATGGCATAGATGCGCGCAATGTTCTTACTGTCTTTAAATTCATTGATGATGACTTCGGTGCTGTATGGAATTTCTTTTTTGTAATTCAGTAAAATTTTTTCTCTGATGATTTCAGTAACAAAAAACCTTTCATTCCTGTCACTCAATTCATCTTTTGAAAAGTATGCAGGACTTTCGGGCAGGTATTGAATTATTTTTTTCAGCAACAGATCCAGGTTAAAATCTTCAAGCGCTGAAATCGGAATTAATTCAACCGGATTAAAATGTTCTTTCCAATAGGCTGCTGCAACTTCCAGCTTTTCATGGTCGGACTTATCAATTTTATTGATGGCAATAAATAAAGGAACATTGAGCTTTTTAATCTTTTTCAAAACTTCCTCATCCGCTTTTTTTTCTCCTGCTTCAACAACAAGTATCACAAGATCGGCATCGGTAAAAGAATGGTCAATGGTTTCCATCATTTTATTGTGAAGCTTGTAAGCCGGTTTTAAAATTCCGGGCGTATCAGAAAAAACGATTTGATAATCATCAGCGCTGATGATTCCTTTGATGCGGTGCCGCGTGGTTTGCGCTTTATGGGTTACGATGGACAAATCCTGTTTAATGAGCTTGTTCATCAACGTTGATTTTCCAACGTTTGGCTTGCCTATGATATTTACAAAACCTGCTTTGTGCATGTATGCAAAAGTAGGTGTTTGTGAGCACCCGCTTCCCTGTAAGGGGACTTATTGTTTTCGCAGGAAGAATAAATTTTATTTTTTTTCCGGAGCCGGTTTGGCGGATGTTCCTTTAAAAAATAAACCGGTTAGCCCAAGTCCTATTGAAGTAATGTTTCCGGATTCGGACTCAGCTCCGTTTTTCAAATTCATCAAATGAAAAGATGCTTCAACAGTAAGCCCGAGATGAGCCTTTAATGCTGCCACCACTCCTGCTCCAAATCCCAGGTCGGTTCCATAAAAATCGTTCGATCCGGAAAAACTATAACCATTATCCGTTTCATAATGAAATTGAACTCCTACTCCAAAATAAGGGAAAACGGTGCTGTTAAGGTTGCCTCCGGCAAATCCCAGGTGCGGACCAATGCCAAGAATAGTAGAGTTAAACCTACCCTGCGACTGGTATCCTAATTCGGCAGCAGCCCCGATAAAAAAATTGCTTACCACAAAATGGCTAAAGGAAGGCGCTAAAACAAATGTGTTTTGACGCTTGCCATACAAGTTACCTCCCTGGCTGCTGAAGCCTGCTGACAGTGAAAGCCATGTGGCGCTTTTATCCACGGCATATTCCTGCGCATTTGCAAAATAAGTTAATGATGTAAGACAAAAAGCAAGAAATAATAGTGTTTGTTTCATTTTGAATAAGGTACGGGTTTAGGAATCCCGTTTTTTGTCTGTGGGTAACAGGATGAACTAATCTCCATCCGCATCAAATATCTGAAAATCTTTTATCATAAGATTATTTCTCTTTACATTTGATGAAACAAATTTCAAATGAAAAAAACTTTACTGTTTTTTATTTTTTTTCTGTTGTTTATTTTTAATGCGAAAGGGCAGAATTTGGTGCCCAATGGGGATTTTGAGCAGTATTCCGGATGCCCGACTGCTTACAGCCAAATAGATTCAGCCTTGTTTTGGTTTAATCCAACGGTAGGGTGGAGTTTGGGAGGCACACCTGACTACCATAACGCATGTTCTGTTTCACAAAATGTGGGAGTACCGGATAATGGTTTTGGTTACCAATATGCGCATAGCGGAGCAGGCTATGCCGGTGCATATTGCGGCAATTCATATCTCTATCCAAATTATCGTGAGTATATTGAAACCTCCATCACCACACCACTCACTGCAAATACTTGTTATCATTTCGAAATGTATGTGAGTATAGGTGATCGTTGCAGAGTAACGACAGATGACCTGGGCATTTATTTTTCTAACACCCAGGTAATTGGAACAGCAAACTGGAATCCTTTACCATTTGTACCGCAAATTAGCAATACCACAGGTTTTATTACAGATACCATAGGTTGGACTTTGATTTCGGGAAATTACCAGGCACAGGGAGGCGAATCTTTTTTAATAATTGGCAACTTTAAAGACAGCGTCAACACAACTTTCAATAATTTCAATTTTTTGGGAACTGATCTCAACGCCTATTTTTACATTGACGATGTCTCCCTCTCGCCCTGCACCGGCATCGAAGAACAAAACCAAAACAATGCAATAAAAATTTATCCCAACCCGGTGAAAGAGTCATTAAGCATAAGTTATAAGTTAACAGGGAAAGAAAAAGCAGAAATAATAATCAGAGACATTTTAGGAAAAGAAATATTGAGAAAACCATTTTCAAATTCCAAAATGCAAATTTCAACATCCAACTTCCAATCAGGAATTTATTTTGTTGAGATCAATGACGCCTGCCTGCCGGACAGGCAGGGCAAAAATATTTACAGGAAAAAGTTTTTGAAACTCTAAACTTCAAACTTTAAACTTTAAACCTTAAACCTTAAGCCCCCGCTGTGTCCGTCAAAACCACATCTGTAATAAGAGGCAAGCTTCATTCCCTGCGCCTCATGCTCACGCTGGGCATTGTGGTGATGCTCATCAAGTTGTATGCATTTATTGTAACAGGCAGCAATGCCATTTTATCGGACGCGCTCGAATCATTTGTCAATATAGCCGCAAGCGGGTTTGCGCTTTATTCCGTCATGTATTCTTCTAAATTAAAAGACAGCGATCATCCTTACGGTCATGGCAAAATGGAATTTGTGGCTGTAGGTTTTGAAGGCGCATTGATATTCTGCACAGGAATTTTTATTGTCATCAAATCGGTGATGAACCTTTTTACAGCGCATGAAATTGTGGAAGTTGACCTGGGCATCATCATCACTGCTGCATCGGGAGTCATTTTGTTTTTAATGGGAAAATACCTGAATGCAAAAGCAAAAAAATTAAATGCCGATGTGCTCAAAGCCGAAGGAAAACATTTTATCATTGACAGCCTCACAACGGCAGCCATCATCACCGGTTTAATTATTTATCGTTTCACCGGGTATTATTGGATTGACAGCGCCCTTGCCATTTTACTTTCCATTCATATTATGTACAGCGGTTATAAAATGACAAAACAATCTATGGATACCCTGCTCGACAGGGCGGATATGAATGTGATCCATAAAATAGCAACGGTTATGCAAACCAACAGGCGCCCGGCATGGATTGATGTGCACAATTTGCGCGTGCAGAAGTTTGGGCACTATTTGCATATTGATTGTCATTTAACACTGCCTTTTTATGCAACATTGCAGGAAGTGCATGATGAAGTAACACAGGTCGAAAAAATTCTGAATGAAAATTTTGATAATAAAATTGAACTCTTTGTTCATACCGATCCGTGCATGCAAAAGCCCTGCAACATTTGCAGGGTGAATGATCCCCAATACAGGTTAAAAGAGTTTCAAAAAGAAGTGGAATGGAATGCTGGAAACATGATGCGGAATAAAAAACATCATTTGGATTGAATGTATTCAATCATATACCTCAAACTTAATGTGCTTCTTATCATATCCCATTTCGGCAACGCGCTGCCGGGCCTCACGCAACATCTCTTTCCAGCCGCAGAGATAAAAATATATTTCAGGATGATGCGAAAACATTTTTTCATACACTCCGTGAACATAACCTTTATGCCCCATCCAGCCTGCATCACGCGAAAGCACAGGAATAAATTTGAATTCAGGATGTTTTTGCTGCAAATCTTCCATCTCTTTCCTGTAAAGAATATCTTTTTCCAAACGGTTTCCGAAAATCAAATACAAATTTTTATGCGGAGTATTTTTATTGAATATGTCCAGCAGCATAGAACGCAACGGGGCAATGCCGGTTCCTGTGCACACAAAACAAATATCAAGATCAATAACTTCAGGTAAATGAAATTTACCAACCGCTTTTGAAACTTTAATGGTTGAATTTTTTTCTACATGATGAAATAAATAATTTGTTCCGATGCCTGATGGCTTGAGTACAATCAGCAGTTCAAAAATATTATCATCAGAAGGTGGCGATGAAATCGAATAGCTGCGGTCAATTTCTTTATGATCAATCGGAAGATCGAGCCGTACAAACTGACCTGCTGTAAAAGTAAAACGTATTTCATCCGGCACTTTAATAAAAAAACGCTTCACAACATCTGTCTCGTTAATGATGTCAATTACTTTGCAATCGAAAAACTGGTAAGGCATTTATTAATTCCTGAACTCCTTTAATTCATTAGTTATATTTGCGAAACAAATTGAAACAATATTAAAAAAACAAATGACACCACTAATAATTGATAAGAAAAAATATGTGATTATCCCTGAAAAGGAATATTTGCTCATGCAAAAAAAGGCAGCTTTGAAATCAAGACCTGAAAAAACGCTGACTGTTGCCCAAGCGAGAGCGCATTCCAGAAAGCGAATTAGGCAATGGGCAAAAGAAAAATAATTATCAAGCAATCCGTTGCTGATAGTATTGCACAAATTGCCTGGTTCATTGAATCAAAAGGTATGCTGGTAACGGCTGATAAGTTTTCAGATGCGGTTTATGATTTTTTTGAGCAGATAGCTGAGGAAAAAAGACGTTTCCCTTTATGTATTGAACCCGAAAGAGCTGTGCTGGGTTATAAATGTGCAACCTACAGAAAAAAATATACTGTTGTTTTTATTGAATCTGAAACTCAAATTACAATCTGCGAATTTATTTCTTCAAAGCTTATCAGGTGGTAAATTATGTTAACTCATTCTATAGGAAGGTCCCAATTCGGCAAACCTGAAAATGCAGGAAATATCTTATCAATTGAAGAAGCAAACCGGTTGCTGGATGATTGGGTAAAAAACGACCGGTTGAAATTGCACATGCGGCAGGTTGCGCACCTTATGAAAAGCTGGGCAAAAGAAATTGAAAACCTGGATGAATTAAATTGTAACAAATGGGAACAGGCCGGATTGCTTCATGATGCCGATTGGGATCAGTACCCTGATGAACATTGCAAACGAATCATTGAAGAATTAGAAAAAAGAGGTGTTGATCCGGAAGTGATTCATGCAATTGCATCCCACGGTCCGCGATATTTCGGAGTAGAGCCGGAAACTAAAATGGATAAAATGCTTTATGCGTTTGATGAATTGTCAGGATTGATTCATGCTTATTCACTCATGCGCCCGAATGGGTATGAAGGAATGGAATTAAAAGGAGTGATGAAACGGTTCAAAGAGAAAACTTTTGCAGCCAATGTTTCGCGCGATGATATTCGTGATGCCTGTGAACGGGCAGGTACTCCTCTTGATCAATTAATTAATTTTGTTATCAAACATCAACATTAAGAATAGAACGCTGATGTCGCGGATAGAACGGATAAAAACAGATTTAATCCGCGTTAATCTGCACCATCCGCGTTATCCGCGTTCCTTTTTTTATTCGTAAATTCGTAAAAATTCGTAGTTCGTAGATGTATGCAATATAAAGATTATTACAAGACCCTCGGAGTAAATAAAAACGCTTCCGCGGATGAAATAAAAAAAGCATATCGCAAATTGGCAGTTAAATATCATCCTGATAAAAATCCTAATAATAAACCGGCAGAAGAAAAATTCAAAGAGATCAATGAAGCCAACGAAGTGCTTGGCGACCCTGAAAAGAGAAAAAAATACGACACCTTAGGAGAGAATTGGAAAAGCTATGAACGCACAGGAGCAAACCCGAATGACTTCGATTGGTCGCAATTCACACAACAGCAGAGAAGAGGTTCGCGTAATTATGAGACGGAAACCGAATTTGATTTTGGCGGCAGCGGCTTTTCTGATTTTTTTGAACAGATTTTCGGAGGAGGTTTTGGCAGAGGCAACGGCAGAGGCAATCCCGGCCGTGCTTCACGCGGAGCAGATTACAGGCTGGATATAAATCTTACGCTTGAAGAAGCATACACCGGCACCGTCAGGCAATTTGAAACGGACGGTGAAAAATTACAAATCAAATTAAAACCCGGTACTTATGACGGGCAGCAATTGCGCATTAAAGGCAAGGGTGGAAGAGGCAGTCATAATAGCCAGCGCGGAGATATACATGCATTTGTGCATATTACACCACATCCGCATTTTGTGCGAAAAGGCGATGATATTTATTGTGATATTCCAGTGGAACTTTATACCGCTGTACTCGGAGGAAAAGCCGCCATCAGAACTTTAAAAGGTTTGATCAAGGTGGACATTGCAAAGGAATCAGACAATGGTGCAGTACTCCGGCTGAAGGGATTAGGAATGCCAAAATATGATAAGCCGGGTATGCCTGGTGATCTTTATGCAAAAGTGAAAATCATGATGCCTAAAAATCTTTCTGCAAAGGAAATAGAGCTGTTTAAACAATTAGCAGCACTAAGAAATAAAGCACCCGTGTAATAACTGTAAACGATTTTATTGAAACGATGGAGTGCATTGAAAAAAATAACGGAATATATATTCACCGAAAAAAGAATTCCTTTACAAACACATAAATTCCTGTAATCAATATAAACCATCCGAATGTTTTTTTCAATTGGGTTGCTGTAATCTTTAATGAAAGACGGAGACCAATAAAAATTCCGATTACAGAAAAGAAAGCAAATGCGAATAAAAATTTATAATCAATTACTTCATGTTTTGTCAGCAATTCACCTCCAAATCCGATAAATGAATTAGCAGTAATGATAAGCAGGGAAGTCCCCACACTCGTCCGGATGGAAACTTTGGCAAATAAAACCAGGGCCGGAATAATTATGAACCCGCCTCCTGCACCGGTTAAGCCGGTCAGGATACCTGAAACAAATCCAATAAATTTCAGCCATGAGTAATCAGGCTGACGAATTTCGATTTCTTCAATATCCTTAAGGTCATCATTCCGGATCATGGTGTAGGCGACCACCATCATTAACAATGCAAAGAAGAGCATGATGAAAAGTTCTTTGGAAACAACAAATGAAGAAACAGTAATAACCGGGTTTGGAATAGCAGGTATCAGAAATTTTCGGGTCAGGAAAACAGAAATGATGGAAGGAATGGCAAAAATTACGGCTGTTTTTATATCTACCAGGTCTTTCCGGATAAAAGTCCCTGTTCCGATTGCACTTGTTATCCCTACAACAAACAAGCTATATCCCGTTGCATCAACCGGGTTTACATGCATCAGGTAAACCATTATGGGAACAGTAAGAATTGAGCCGCCACTTCCTAATGTTCCCAGCGAAACACCAACAAGCATGGCACAGAAGTACCCGATAATTTCCATTGACATGCAAATACGAATGTAGAAAAATAAGCTCCGGAATTAGCTCTTCAATCCCTGCAGTTTTTTCTCATTCACAAGAAAAATTTTCTGATTAACAAAACCAGGTTATGCAGTAACATTGTGAACCCGGAGGGATTCGAACCCCCAACCAACAGAACCGGAATCTGTCATTCTATCCAGTTGAACTACGGGTCCGGAAATTTTTAGAGCACAAAGTTAAAAATCTATTCTTCTCTTCATGGCCCGAACCTAATACTTTTAGATGATAACGCTCTAAAATTTTACTTTTTTTCAGTCTTTTGATTTGTTAAATCAATTTTATTATTAAATTTGATTTTTAATTAACTCCCCAACTCATAAAATGAAAAGAATCTGCCTGACGCTTTTCCTGTTAATTTTTTTATTAATCCGCCAAAACGCTGTCGCCACACACCTTATGGGCGGAAGCCTTACGTATGAATACATAGGACCAAGCGGTGTAAACACTCAATATCATGTTACTTTAAAGATTTACCGGTATTGTGACCAGACTTCTGGCGGAACGGCCGCATTAGATCCGTCAATGATGCTGGGTGTGTACCTGCAGGATCCCGCGCTTCCTAATGCAGATAAAGCCTGGTTTGAAACAGATAACATGCCGATAACTGTTCAGCAATTCATAACACCGCCAAATCCCAATTCCAATTGTAATTTCAGTTCTACTGTTTGCGTGGAAAAAGGAATTTATGAAACGGATATTTTTCTTCCTGCAAGCGCAGCCGGTTATCATTTGATGGTGGAAAGATGCTGCCGCAATGGTAATATTGTTAATCTCAGCAACCCGGGCTCAATCGGTCAGACATATTATTGCTTCATTCCTGCTAATCCGGTCATAAACAGCTCACCGGTTTTCGCTGATGTTGCTGTGCCGTTTGTTTGCACAGGCGACACAATTACTGTTGTCAACAATGCCGTTGATCCGGATGGCGATGTACTTCAATATTCATTTGAAATTCCTTTCATTGGTTATTCTTCATCTGTTATTGCTGTACCTGATCCGCAGATTGATAACAATCCTTATATATGGTCAATTCCAACATCATTATATAATCCCGGCTATTCCGTTACACAGCCTTTTGGTGCGGGAGGCTATGCGAATATTGATGTGAATACAGGGCAAACTAAATATTTCATCCCAAACCAGGGATTTTTTGTTGTGGTCATTGAAATTAAAGAATACCGTAACAATGTTCTTATTGCAAGTGTGCGAAGAGATTTGCAGTTGATCGCTATTCCCTGTCCGCCTAATAATGTTCCTGTTTTATCAACTGTTAACGGCAGCGGCATTGTGAATTACACTATTAATGAAGGACAAACTTTATGCTTTCCGATTACATTCACAGATCCGAATGGAGACAGCCTGTGGCTCACTTCAACAGGAAATATTTTTAATTCAGCAATTGTAAATCCGCCAGCATCACTTTCCAATGCAAGCGGAAATGGAATTGTGACCAGCCAGTTTTGCTGGAGCACTGACTGCAATCAATCACGTCCTGCCCCTTACCAGTTTAATGTAAATGTGATTGATAATGGCTGTCCTCCCCAGCAAACTAACCAGATTTATTCCATTACTGTAAATCCAAGCGTAGGTGTTCCCACACCTGCAGTGAGCATTGCAGCCAATCCGCCTGGTCCCATCTGCACGGGAACCAGTGTAACGTTTACGGCAACCCCTACTTTCGGGGGAACTTCACCTCAATATCAATGGAAAATAAATGGTATTAATGTCGGCACCAATTCAAATACATTTACTTCAACCACATTGAATGACGGGGATATAATTACCTGTGTCATGACTTCCAATTCTGTTTGCGTTTCAATATTTGTGGCAAACTCCAACCCAATAGTTATAACAGTAAATCCATTTCTTGCACCTGATGTTACCATTACCGCTAATCCTGCAGGGCCTGTTTGCAGCGGAACAAATGTAACGTTCACCGCAGTGCCTGTTAATCCCGGACCTACACCCGTTTATCAATGGCAGGTGAACGGAATAAATGTGGGAACAAACAGCGCTACCTATTCTTCTTCCACTTTAACAATGGGAAGCATCGTCAGTGTTTCACTTACTTCCAATTCAAACTGCCCTGCTGCTGTTTCGAATTCCATTACCATGACTGTGAATCCGACCCTGACCCCTTCTGTTACAATTGTACCTGACATTGCAGGCCCCATCTGTCCCGGAGCGAGTGTTACGTTTACAGCTACTCCTGTAAATGGCGGAACTCTTCCCGATTATCAATGGCAGGTAAATGGAATTAATGTGGGTACAAACAGCGATACATATACTAACGCTATATGGACCAATGGTGATGTTGTCCAGGTTATCATGACCTCTGATGCCATTTGCGTTACAACTCCGACTGCCGCATCCAATACGATTGTGATGGTAGTGAATGCGCCAACTTCTCCAAGTGTGAGCATTAGTGCGAATCCTTCCGGAACTATTTGTGCAGGGGATAATGTAATCTTTACCGCTGTTCCTGTTCTTGGAGGGTCATCGCCTTCTTACCAGTGGAAAAAAAACGGGGTGAATGTTGGCACTAACAGCAGTGTTTACGCATCCAGCGCTTTGGTAAACGGTGATGCGATCAGCGTGGTGATGACATCCAATTCCAGTTGTGCAACAACACCCACTGCAACTTCCAATATAATTGTGATGGTGGTAACACCTGTTGTTTCAGCCTCGGTGAGCATTGCAGTTAGCCCTCCTTTTCCTGTTTGCCTCGGAACCCCGGTTACGTTTACAGCCACTCCTGTTAATGGCGGAACAGCACCTTATTTCCAGTGGCAGAAAAACGGGACGAATGTTGGGACCAATGCTCCGTTATTTATAATTTCTACATTATTGAACGCTGATAAAATAAGGGTCAACATGACGTCAAATAAAGCCTGTGTTTCACCCGTAAGCGGCATCTCAAATATTATCACTGCGAATATTACTCCGCTTGTAACCCCGTCCGTAATAATCGCAGCCGTACCGGCAGGCGCAATATGCCAGGGCACTAATGTTACGTTTACTGCAGCACCAACTAACGGTGGCGCAGCCCCGGATTATCAATGGCAGGTAAACGGAATCAATGCGGGTACAAACAGTCCTGTGTTTTCATCTTCATCGCTCACAAATGGCAGCATTGTAAAAGTAATATTGACTTCAAATGCAAATTGTGCTGTTCCCGCTACTGTTAACTCTAATAACATTGTGATGACAGTAAATCCGTTGATAGCTCCGTCTGTGTCAATCGGGGTTTCTCCTGCAGGTCCTGTTTGTGATGGAACCAATGTAACGTTTACCGCAACGCCAACTAACGGTGGCGCAGCCCCGAACTATCAATGGAAAATAAATGGTGCAAATGCAGGAACTAATCTGGCAACTTTTTCTTCTGCTTTATTGAGTGATGGGGATGTCATTACAGTTGTGCTCACGTCAAATGCATTATGCGTTTCACCCGCACAGGACACCTCCAATGCAATCACAATGACTATTTTGCCTGTCGTTACACCCGCTGTTGCTATCGCCTCCAATCCGGGCAGTCCTGTTTGTGCGGGTGCGAATGTAACCTTCTCTGCAAATGGTGTAAATGGCGGAACAAATCCCGCTTATCAGTGGACTGTAAACGGGATAAATGTGGGAACCAATCAGAATTCATACACAACTAACTCATTGCAGACGGGTGACACCGTTCAGGTGCAGTTAACCTCCAATGCAAATTGTCTCACAACTCCTGGTGCAACTTCTAATATCCTTGTCATGACGGTGAATCCGTTGCTTACGCCATCTGTTACAATTGTTTCCTCTCTTGATACAATCTGCCCGGGTACGAATGTCATATACACAGCCACCCCTGTGAACGGTGGAAGCAGCCCTGTCTATCATTGGACTGTAAATGGTTCCCCTGCCGGAAACAACAGCAATACTTTTTCTTCTGCTGCGTTGAATGACCTTGACCAAATACGCGTTCAGTTAATATCAAACATTCCGTGTTATACGACTCCCGGGGCGTATTCAAATTACAAGGTGATTCATGTACATCCTAATCTCACCCCAAATGTCACGATAGCGGCAAATATCAATAGTGTAATATGTTATGGAACCCCGATGATTTATACAGCAACCGTTTCTAACGGTGGTGCATCCCCGCATTTTCAGTGGATGATTAACGGGATAAATACGGGAAGTGATACAAGCGTTTTTTCTTCTTCTACCATTCAAAACGGAAATGTGATCAGTGTGATCCTGACATCGAATGCGCTTTGTGTTTTGCCTCCAAAAGATACGTCTAACTTAATAACCACTCTTGTAGATCCCATTCTTACTCCTTCCATTAGTATCTCGGCAAATCCTGCAGGGCACTTTTGTGACGGTACGGTCATTACATATTCTACCTTAGCTGTTGCCAATCCCGGAACAAATCCTGTATATCAATGGCAGGTGAACGGATCAAATGTGGCGACCAACAGCAATACATTTATTACAGATCAGCTGCAGGATCTTGATACGCTGCAATGTATTTTAACTTCAAGCGTGCATTGCCCTTCAGTAAATCCCGTTTCATCTAATATCATTATTATTCACCGGCTGCCGCCATTAGCTCCTGTCATCACCGGTACGGATGAATTGTGCTACGGCAAAGATGCTTTCCTGCATATAACCGCTTCAGGAGGAAATAACGGACCTTATTATTATTCATGGGATAACAGCCTTGGCAGTGATACCTCTTACATTTTTGCGGCAACCGCCACAACTACATATACGGTCACTGTTAGTGATTCATGCTCCACACCACGCAGCATCTCTCATACCATTATAGTGGATCCTTTGCCTATTCCGGGCGTTTGCAATCAAGCCGGAGAATGCCACCATCCTCAACCCGTTCTTTGATTTCATTGACCAGTCTTCCAACACTGCTACCTGGGCATGGAACTTTGGCGACACCACCTTTAGCAGCGAACAATTTGCTCATCATACCTATCTCAATGCAGGCAATTATGATGTGCAGCTGATTGCTGTCAGCAGTGACGGATGCGTTGATTCTATAACTCATTCACTTGAAGTGGAAGAAGTAACCACTATTTATTTTCCGAATTCATTTACACCAAACAATGACGGCAAAAATGATTTCTTCGGCCCCACCGGGCATGCCATGCCTGCTTTTGAAATGACTGTATGGAACCGCTGGGGTACCAAAGTGTTTTATACAAATAATTCAAAAAAACTTTGGGCGGGTGAAATGCAGGGTTCGGGTGCAAAAGCCCCTGAAGGAACGTATATTTTTGTTGCTAAATTTAACGGTGATCTGAAGAAAAAAGCCTTTGACGGGCGTGTGACCTTAATACGCTGATTGTTTTTCTTTTTCGGATTCCGTAATTTAACAATTCAGCAATTTATTTTCTCCTAATTCATGGTAACATCTGCGCACCGTTTCCACGTTTCTGTGCGTCCGAAAAGCGAGATACCCACATACCCTCTTACCTCTATGGACTGGTTGTTCAGCATCGTGATTTTACAGCTGTAGGTTTTTCCTCCGTCCGGGTCATAGATGGTGCCGTCTGTCCATAAATTATCTTCATCATAAACAAAATCCTTTAAAAGCGGCAGCCCCAGCACAGGCCTGCCCTGCAAAGATGCAGCAGGATTTTTTACATCGAGCTTTGGTTTGCCGTTAGCATCTGCCGGCTCTTTGAGCCACACAATTTTACCCGCATACGCATCGCCTGCCTTTTCAATTTTCACCTTAGCCGTTCCGTCCTGCACCAGCCAGGTTCCCGTTAGTGCATCAGCAGAGTTTCCTTTTTGCGCGTAAGCGTTATGTAACAACATGCAGGTAAGCGCTGCATACATAAATACGGTTTTCATTTTTATAGTTGTTTTAAGTTAATCAGGTGTACGAAAATGCCTGCCGAATGTTCCGTCCATTGCCGGAAAAAGCAGGGAATTCCTCTGATAATATAGGTTCGGAGAAACCCCCTCTCCTGATAGATCCTAATCATCAGTGTGCTCATGCCACTTAAAATTCCCGGTGTTGTTTACATTTTCCCAATAAAATTTCGAACGTTTTACGTCATAGTTCCCTGTCTCATTCATTGTTTCAGCATCAAACAAACGTCCGTTCACCATCACATAGGTAATGCTTTCTGTATTACGAATATTCTCAAGCGGGTTTTTATCCATCACTATTAAATCAGCTAACTTTCCTTTTTCGAGAGAACCGATCTGGTCGCCCATGCCGATATAATCAGCGCCATTTTGCGTGGCGCAGCGGATGGCTTGCAATGAAGTAAGCCCTCCCATTTGCAGCATCCACAATTCCCAGTGGGCGCCAATGCCCTGTATCTGCCCGTGAGAACCAAGGTTAACTTTCACTCCTGCATCCATAAGCTTTTTACAGGATCTGGAAACCTGTTTAAAACCCCATTCATATTCAGCATCAGGAAGCATGGTACGTTCGCGCGAACGCGCATCAATGATACTTCGCGGAGTGAAATTCAGCAAACGTTTGTTTTCCCACACATCTGTTTTCTGGTACCAGTACGTTTCACCAAATGCCGCACCATAAGTAACTATTAGGGTAGGGGTATAACCTGTTTTACTGGCGCTCCACAATTTTATTACATCATTGCTCAAATCGGCAATGGGAATGTTGTGCTCAATTCCTGTGTGCCCGTCCAATATCATGCTCATGTTATGAAAGAACGTGGAACCACCTTCAGGTACTACTTCAATTTTTAAATCCCTCGCTGCTGAAATTACCTGCTGGCGCTGCTCCCTGCGCGGCTGGTTGTAACTCTTTACGGAAAATGCACCAAATGCTTTTGTGCGCGCAATGGCCGAACGCGCATCATCGTAATTATTAATTACTGCTTTGAAATCTCCTTCTGCACCATACAAAATGGTACCCGTAGAAAATATTCTCGGGCCAACAATATAACCGGCTTTCACCATTTCCGACTGCGAAAAAACCATTTCAGAATTGGAAGACGGATCGTGCGTAGTGGTAACACCATAAGCAAGGTTGGCGTAATAGCTCCACTGTTTCTGCGGGCTTGCTCCCGGCCGCCAGGTTCCCAGGTGCGAGTGGACATCTACTATGCCGGGCATAATGGTTTTTCCTGAACAGTCAATTACTTTAACTCCGGGCGGAATAGTAACGCCAGCCGTGCTGCCGATGGCTTCAATTTTATTTTCATTGATAACGATGGTTCCATTGTCAATTACTTCATCGCCTTTCATGGTTATTATCCGGGCGCCTTTCAATGCCAGCATCCCTTTGGGCTTGTCAGAAAGCAATTCAAGGCCAATCTTTATTCCAATAGTGTCCATGGGCGGAATGCTGTCGGGGGAGCCTTCAAGAAAAGTAAACCTGTCTTTTATAGTATTAGTAAAATATTCATCGCTGTAGGTCCAGTAAATGTGTTTGCTGTCACTGCTCCAGCATAAGTTTAACCCGGCATCTTTTGCAATTTGTGTAACGGGAACCGCCTTGGTGCCGGAAGATAAATCTATCGGTTTGCCTGTTCCGGGAAATGGGGCAATATATGCCTTGAACAGTTCTATAAATGCAACCCAGTTGCCATCAGGGCTGGGTACAATCGAAGTGGCATATTTAGAAGTAAAATGTGTGGTGACTTGTTTTTTATCCAGGTTATAACTTTTATAAACCTTGGTATCTGCACTATCCACCTGGAAAAAGATTTTATTGTTACCCATAAAAACAGGGTTTGCACCATCCTTAGAGATCAATTCCGGTTTTGCATTGGCTGTATTGTTCATCATATAAATTCCGGGGTTAACGCAGAACGAAAATCCCAAATGGTCGTTACCGGATTCTTTTACATAAACTATTCTTTTTCCGTCAGGCGAAAAATGAGGCATTCGATAAATGCCTTTTTCAGAAGTCAGCTTAATGGGTTTTTTATCTTTGATATTCATCTTCCATACAGCACTCATCGCTTCATCGTTCCATGTAGTATAAGTTAGTTCATCTCCTGAAGAAGCAAACGAAGGTTCAAACTCAAAACCTGAGCTGAGCGGAGCCGAAGCATCTGTATTAGTCAGCCGTACTGGTTTTCCATTGGGCAGCTCTTTTATCCATAGGTAACCCGCAGCATTAAATGCTAAATATTTTTCGTCAGCAGAAACAGTTGCATTGCGGATAACTTTAACGGTAAATTTATCGGGTGCAGCTTCCTGCCTGAAATGCAGCGCATCGGTAATGCGGTGTTTTGCGTGAACGGTAAATGGAATTTCTGTTGCCGTTGAATTTTCAATATTCACGTTCATAATTTTTCCATTCGCCCAGATGATAATATGTTTTGCATCGAGCCAGTTGAAATTAGCATACACGCCAAAAATCGCCCATGCTTCCTGCTGGTCTTTACTCAGTTTGTCATACACCGGCATGGCTTCTCCCGTTTCAAGGTTTTGAATAAATAGCACCGATGTTTCGCGTACACGCTTTATATATGCCAGTCGCTTTCCGTCTCTCGAAACCTGCGGGCGGAATGCACCTCCCGGGCCACTCACAACATCAATAGTTTCACCCGTTTCGCGGTCATATCTTTTTATAACATAAATTTCTTTGTTGGCATCCTTATTATATAAAAACATTCCACCGGGATACATATCTTCGCTGTAATAAACATAACGTCCGTCAGGTGAAACACAGGGCTCTCCCGCATCCTGCTGCGGATTCTTTTTCACGGTAAGCTGCAGCCCTTCACCGCCTGAAATATGATACAGCCACATTTCTCCCGCACCGAGCGACCGCGTGGAGGTAAAATGTTTGCGGGCGATAATATACTGTCCATCGGGTGCCCACACAGGGTTATTGAGCAGGCGGAAACTTTCTTTGGTAATTTGTTTCGGGTTGCTTCCGTCAGCATTCATCATCCACACATTATCACCGCCACCGGCATCAGAAGTAAAAGAAATCTTTTTTCCGTCAGGGCTGTACCGTGGCTGCACTTCAAAAGGGTATCCCTGCCGCAGGCATTTTGCTTCGCCACCTGTAATGGGCATAGTATAAATATCCCCCAGCATATCAAACACAATGTTTTTCCCGTCAGGGCTCACATCAAGGTTCATCCATGTTCCTTCTGATGTGGTAAACTCAACATCTTTATAAGTTCCCGGTGGATGGGCAACATCCCATTTTTTTTCTTTGCCTTTTTCTTCTGTCTTGCTTGAGTCTTTATCCGCCTGGGCGAAGGAGAATGTTGTGAACAGGGTAACTGCGATCAGGAGTTTTATTTTCATAAACAGTTGGATGGATGATTTATATTGCAGGAGACAAATATAGAAATAAGATAAGGTGGGTGATTAAATCGCTTTTTAAAAATCTGGCCTTTTTATTTTTTTGTGAATTAGGAAAAAAATTACTTTCGTTTGAAATAAAACAACCGGGTCTCTTAAAAAGAAACTCGGTTCGGACAAAAAAGTAAATAAAATTAGTTTTTAAAATAAATCGGGTGTGTAGATACACCATGGTGAAAAAAACAGATAGGTGTTGCACATGTTTGTATCATTCGCTCAAGCCGCGCTTCACGCGGGTACGAATGGATAAAACAAGTTCGAAGGACCCCTCTCCTTTGGAGAGGGGCAGGGGTGAGGTTCTTGATTTGCAACCTCTCTTCAACCCGTTGCAACGTCCCTGCAGGTAAATGTCGCGCCTCACAGGTTAAATTTATCGTCTCTCAGTGTAAGTGCAACGCTTCTCAAAGTAAATGTAACGCCTCTCTGCCTTCGGGTATCGTCTCTTCGGGTCAGGGTACCGTCAGTTCATGTGCGGGTATCGTCTCTTCAGGTCCGGGTAACGCTTCTCAGGGTAAATGCATCGTCTCTAAGGGTCAGGGTAACGATGTCAGTTTAAAATGTAACGGCATCAAAAATTTTTTGAACACACCCCGTTTCTTTTTTAACACACCCCGTTAAAAATGTAACTATCCCGGTCATAAATTAAAAGCTCTTAATTCACGTGTTGACAATGTTCGTTGCTTTTTTAACGATGCTCACCAGTTTGTGAAGGCACCTCATCATCAATTTTAAACATCCAAATTGAATTGTAGAAATGCCGGATAGAAATTATAGATTGCTCAACCAATTTTATGAGTGCACAATTCAAAAAGAAAAAGTACTTTCGATTTTATGGTAATTTGAATTCAGAAACAAAGCGTCCAGGTTCAATTTATGTACCTGCATAGTCTCCCGCCATTTCGCGGGACTATGCAGAAATCGGACGCCCCCAACCCGTCCTCCTCCAGGTTTGCAAAATCAAATTAAAAGCGATTGATAAAATGATGTCGAATTTTCTTTTTGTTCTTTTTCTTTGTTCATACTATACCTCCCATTTAATCTTATCTAATCCGAACATATTGTTCATTTCTTGATAAAATTTATCCTGCAGATGTAAGTATTTTTCACCTAGCACCTTTAGCTTGGATTCATCTTTTTCTCCGGCAAAGTCAAGTGCCAGCAAAGATTGTTGATGAAAAATATGATAAAATGTATCAGTGATCAAATATTTATTTAATGCAAGCATTTCAAACACTTCTGTCAACGGAACAATATCATTATTTACCAGGAAACCTTCTATTTTTCCACCGTGTCTTATCCTGTTCAGGTTGGTGAGCACATTTCCTATCTTTGATTGTAATTCCCGGATTATTAAATACCTGTCTAATAGTATTTTTTCTTCAAAGTTGGATCTTTTTTCCATCTTCAGCTCTGCATCTTTTTTGTATTTGTCAAATTCATTAGATATGGTTTTTTCAGTAACCATTTTTATAATGTAAATAAAAACTGCCCCTGTTAAAATTAAAATTACAACAGGAGTCGAATATGCAGATAGCCAATTTAAAATTTCATTCATTTTTTACAGAATTGATCTTAATAAATTCAATTGATTAGAGAAGGTTGTGTACTTTCTGTATTCCCACTTCAGGAACTCAGAAATTTCGGAGACGAAAATAAAGTTTTTAATTCAATTCACCGCTATGTCCCTGCCCAGTCTCCCGCCACTTCGCGGGGACTATGCAGAAATCGGAGGAAATCCGCGAGACTCCTCGCCTTCTTTCGTCATCGTCTGACGCGTTAGCCTGTGTGTCGGAGACGAGCCTGCCTGCCTGCCGGGATGTGGCAGGAAAAAGTCCTTGCAGTTTATCACTTGATCTTAAATTAAATTAAATTAAAAACTTTATTTTCGTATTCGGGTTCACTGCTTTTGAGGACACAAACGGTGGCGAATATAATTTTTATTTCTTTTGAGTTCCGTTTTCAAAATTTCAAATTATCTTGAAAAATCATATAATTATCGTATTGCACAATCATTTGATTGCTTTTAATATTGCAGAAAGTTATAAGTGCTTTATTGCATTTTAAAAGAAATTTTGATTCACAATTAAAAAAATCAAAAAAAATGAAAACTAAACTTTTATTATATATAATGCTTGCATTTGTTGCAAACGTAAAAGCACAATCTCCTGGCTGGGAATGGGCTACTGGCAATGGTGGAACTGACTATGAGTGGGGACAGTCTGTTGCCGAAGATGCTGCCGGGAATACTGTTGTTGTGGGTGCATTTTATAGTCCCACAATTACTTTCGGCAGTACCGTTTTAACAAATCCTAATTCAGGAAAACATACTTCTTATATTGTGAAGTATAATGTCAGTGGAAATGTTACCTGGGCTAAGCAAACCATTGCTGTTGGGGGTGCGAATTATAACAGGGCAACAGGGGTTGGTATTGATATGCTTAACAATATTTATGTAACCGGAATTTATTTCTCTACTACTTTAGCTTTTGGTACTATAACTTTAACAAATAACAGTTGTTGTTTAGGCGCCTATTACTTAGCCAAGTATGATGCTTCCGGCAATATCATTTGGGCAATAACTACAAGTGGTGTTAAAGCTGGCGGTTGGGCCTATCCTCCACAGCCAAATTATGAACCTACTCCTATAAATAAGCTGGCAATAAACAAAAATAATGGCGACTTATACATGGTCGGCACCTTTGATAGCCTTCACATGACTTTTGGCTCAACCGTGCTGACTAATCTTACACTTGACACGGGATATTTTCCCCTTAATGATATTTTTATTGCAAAATACAATTCAGCAGGAAATTTTATTTGGGCTAAAAACATTGGAGGGCAACGGCAGGATTATGCCACAGATATTGCGGTGAATAACTCAAACGTATTTGTGACAGGTGCTTTCAGCAGCAGTTTGCTATTCGTTGGTTCAACAATTTTAATAAACCCTAACCAGAGTGGAACGTGGGATAATCATGAACCTTTTGTGGCTAAATATGATGCATCAGGCAATTTTGTTTGGGCAAAACAGGGTATAGCTACCCTGACCGGCATTAAACGTGACAGGGGAAAAAATCTTGTAGCCGATGCAAGTGGAAATTGTTATCTCACCGGGGAATTCGAAAGCCCTTTTATTGTTTTTGATGGTGACACGTTGTTTAATACGGATACAGTTTCAGGTAGTTCAAAAATTTTTGTTGTTAAGTTTAATTCATCCGGAAACGTGATCTGGACAAAAAATTTCGCCAATGGTATTGGCAACGATTGGGCACAGGGAATTCAAACCGATGCGTCTGGAAATGTATATGTGGGTGGAACCTCTTACAGTAATGCTATGACATTCGATAGTATAACATTAAACACAAATGGATATGGAATATATATTACC
This sequence comes from Bacteroidia bacterium, assembly GCA_035275625.1. Classification (GTDB taxonomy): domain Bacteria; phylum Bacteroidota; class Bacteroidia; order AKYH767-A; family OLB10; genus DATEMK01. The sequence goes on along the minus strand of DATEMK010000139.1, from coordinate 7,241 downwards.
AAATTTAATCCTTCAGGAAACGTTTATTGGGCGAAATCTCCCGGTGGTAACTTTCAGCAAAAACACTTAGTTGGATTATCAGTAAATGCTGCGGGTAACGTATATATTACAGGTGGGTTTAAGGGTAGCATGTATTTTGGTAATGATACTTTAACAAGTAACGGGCAATCGGATATTTTCTTAGCCAAACTATCTGCAGTTGTTGGTATAGATGAATATTTTTTCGACAATGATATTCAACTGCTTCTTTCTCCCAATCCCTCCAATGGTGAATTCAACGTTTCTTCTTTTCAAGTTCCAATACAAAATATTGATGTGTATAATTTATTTGGAGAAAAAGTTTATTCTGAAACCACTTCCCAAACATCAATTAAGAAAATCAATCTGAAACCTGCCTGCCGGTCAGGCAGGAATATTTCTTCCGGAATTTATTTTGTAAAAGTGTATGTTTATCCCGATGCAATCGGGAATGGAGAAAAAAGTTACTGCAGGAAATTAATTATTGAGCGAGATTGAAACTATGCAGAAATCGGAGGAAACCCCTCTTGATTAAGTGACCCTTTTGCGCCTTTAATCTTGTGCAACCCAAATCCTGACAGGTCGCAGCCTGCCCGATAGGTTTTATTCCTTCAAAAATGTACCGGTACTTATATTTGAGTCATTCACCAGCATAACTTTGTAAATTCCGGTTTTTAGCAATGAAACATTCATTGAATATATACCTGCTTCATTCGTATCAATTATTTTGTCAGCTACTTGCTGCCCGAGAAAATTAATGACTGTCAAATGAATCTTGCTGTTACAATGTGCAAGGTTAAAATAAATATCCCCGGAAGCCGGATTAGGATAAAAATGGATTTGAGAATTACCTGTTAAACCGGCCGATAATTCATCTGTTGAATTGGTTCCTCCTGCTACTGTTGTTTCCCAGCAAAATTCTTCAGCCATCCCGTTCGTCCAGGTAACTCCGCAGGTATCAATAGTATAATTGGTATACATGTCAGGAATATATTCCCATTTATTCAGTACCATTGTCTCCACTGTTGCAGAATCCTCCGTTTCATTGCATCCGTCAACCAGGTTAAAATAAGATTTTACTAACCAGCCAACCCCGATCAAAGGTGTACCTGGACCGTGATGTTTCAGATAATAGCCAAAACCGGCTAATCCCTGGTAAGGGCCTGAATCAATCCAGTCAATAGATTTCAGATAGATATATTTATGCTTATGAGCGGTGTCATTTTTATAACGCATGTATTGGACAGGATCGCCTGATGCATCGCATTTATAAATATGCCCTTCGCTGCCCCATGGATAATATCTGTCCGTTCTTCCGGAAACGTAATATTCAATCACCTGTCCTTTCACCCGTGTGCATACGTCATACCCGAAAACCTGGCTAATATCCGGGTTGGATGCGCCAAGAGCCTTTGCGAAAATAGTAACAGGCTCTGTGCCGGATGTATTTACGCGGAAAAGCAGATTTTTATAACCCCCTCCAGCCGGAGTAACGCAGGCTCCGGTAATAATATATTCCCGGGGGATTTCAGTCGGTTTTATTGAAAAAAAACTTAAACTATTCAGAGCAGAATAAATATACAGCCATTCCAAATTTCCCGCTTGTGTGAATTTTGCAAGAAATGCACCGCCACAACTTCCGGAAATACTTCCCGCTATGCAAACATTACCTGTGGCAGAATCTTCAACTACAGAATAAGCTACTGAAGAATTTGGCTGAGAACCCTGGTAGCAAGGCAGCTTGAAATATCGGACCCAATTGACCACGCTTCCGGTTGCATTGTGCTTCATTATAAACGGACGGTATAGCTCATTTTGAACTGTTCCTAATGAATCACTTAAGGTATAGCCACAAGTATAAAATTTAGTGTCGTTCTTTTTGGAGTTTATAATGCAGTAAGCTTCATCTGATATGGTATCCAGCGCGATGTGGTGCACAGGTGTTGAAGGAACACCATTCTTATCCGTTTTTATTATTAATATATCCCGTCCGTGGCTGAAGAGCGGTGACGGATGTTTAAGATTACCTGCAAGAACATATTTGGACGGAGCCTCGGCAATTGCATTGCTGTAAGCAGGCACATCTGTTCCATTTTTTTTAATCGTATACAAGATTTTATTCACGTTGTAACCACTAAAAAGTGTCTTTACAAAAAAAGGTTTGAAAATTGATCCGGCATATAAACCTCCATAGCCCGTAGCCACATAGAAAGGTTGGCCATTAAAATTATTTTTATCGGAAATAATTCCTTTCTGAAAATTGGTAAAGTTAATATTGTCAATACGATATGCCTTTTGTCCGTATTGTGCAAATGAGAACTGCATTGAGGATACAATCAGCAGGACAATAGTAATTTTTTTCAAAGTATTAGTTTTCTGAATTATTGAAACAGGTTTTAATTTTCAAGTAAAAACATAAAAGATTTAAGTTCAAATATATATATTAAAACCATAAATTAATTTGCAAACAACAACCGCGAATTCTGAACCCCACATCCTGCCATGTCGCGTAGCACCTGTAAGGCTTTAAAAATCAAAAAAGATATTATTCGAGCAACCTGACAGGAACTGCGTAACCTGTCAGGATTTGAGAAACATTAAATTAAATTCAATGAACCCTGCATCCTGGCAGGTCGCAGCCTGCCCCGATTTATCGGGGAAGCACCGGTAAGGTTTTATAAAATCAAAAGACATTATTCAGGTAACCTGGCAGGAACTGCTTAACAAGGGTGTCCGAAAAGCAATTATCCTCTCTGATAAATAAAATATATTTCTTCCCTGACGGGACTTCTGAATTGGCAATCAAACTGCTATTACTCCCGATTTATCGGGATGCCTACGGCACTGTGAAGCTAATCCCGTAGGGATTTAATATTGGTAGGAAACCAAAAAGACGATTTGCTTTGAACGTCCCGTCAGGGACGAAATATTAATTTCGCCACCGTTTGTGTCCGCACAAACGGTAAATTGGCTGATGCAAACAAAGTTTTAAGCAAAATTTCCTCGTCTGACGGGTTGTCTATGTGTGAGGGAAGAGGATGTTCGGCAACGAAAATAAAGTTTTTAAGTCCAGGTCTTTGCTTTTGTTTTTTCAGAAGCTTTATTTGCTTCTAATGAGAGAAATAAACTATCTTTTTTCAAGCACCACTTTTTCGGTTATGGTTTTATTCCCGCGTAAAAGTTTTAATAAATAAATTCCGGGCGGATAACCGCTCATATCTGACTGCAGGCTGTTCAGGCCCGGTTGCACGGCCTGTTTGGTGAAGAGGTTACCAACATATCTCCCGGAAGCGTCATACAAATCCGCTTTAACAAAATCTGCCTTCCCTGTGCTTATATCAACATTCAGCAATCCGTTTGTGGGATTAGGATATACGTGGCTGTTGAAATCATCCCCGGGAACCGGCATGTCATTTTTCCTGTTTTCCACGGTTACATTACTATCCTGCTCAATGCTTACCGGAGCGTCAGTTGTTTTTGTTTCAACCATGATTAGCCCGGTAAAATAAGAATCTACCAGGGGAACTACTGATGCTTCTATTTCCACAACAGGTAACGTTTTAAAAATAGTGTCCGGGTCAAAAGAAACTTCACCCGCAGCCACTTTGCTGATTATAGTATCTCCTTTAATATGCTGTTCTGCCGGTTCAGGATCTGCACAAAAAGCAATAATTCCTGTAGTTGCGAATTCTTCAGTACTGGAAGCAGGAGAGGTTTTTTCTTTCAGTATGTCAGCATCTTTAATGTTTATTTTCCCGACAGTTTGTCCCTGGGGAGTGGTGCAGGAAAACAACGAAGTGCCGAATGCAAGTAATACAGCCATTGCAAATACCTGCAAAGGTGACCATATGCGGTAAGGTTTCAGCACCGGCAGTTGAAGTGTTACAGGGTGGATTAACTGGTCATTTCTGAAACGTCCGCACAGTTTTTTATCCTGGTGCGTATTTAGATATTGTTGTATCTCACTATTGGTTTTATTGGAAAAATCAAAAACTGTTTTACTGCACTTGCCGCAAAATCGTCCCCGTTCTTCGGGAGTCATCTTACCCCAGTCTTCATGACAGGGTTCAGGAATTGAAATAAGTAAGTTTTCCATAGGTTTAAAGTTTTATAGTATGATGCTTAAACGCAGCTTTTCCATAAAACAGTATGGCAACTTTGCTTCCAATAACCCCCGCAAAAAATATTTTTACATATTGATTACAAAAAAGCACGTGAAATCCGATTCCTGCCAGGCAGCAATTTCTCCACTGGTCCTCGTAGAAATCAGGATTCAGGCAATATTATTTGGCCGTATTCTTTTTAAGAGGGCTCTCAACAAAAATATTCTCCTTATGAAATGGGGTTTCAGAGCCGGATATTTCAAGTTCTTTAAACAGTATAGCTCCCGGTAAAATGAGTGATAAAGCATGCTGTCCGCCTGCACCAGTGTGCACTGTATGTTCAACAAAAGTTTCATTTGAAGCGGCAATAATCTTCTTAAAAATTTTCATGCTAACGGATTTCAAGTTTGCCGATCTCACCAATTCTTCGCTTCCGTCAGCCAATGAAACCCGGTAAAGATCAAGCTGCAAAGAAGAGAAATCGTCTTCGGCACCGCCCGGAAAATCCCCCTGCCCGTATGAGGACTCTGTAACAGATTTCAATATAAATGCATATTCCTGCGCTTCGCTTTTTGCCTCCTTAATCAGCATATTTTTTAATTCTCCCTTGGCCACAGCATTATCAAAACTGATCGAAATAACACCGGGTCCCTGCCCGTGTCCGTTAGGCGTCTGTCCTGGTTTTGTTATAGTCCGGTCATTCAGCAGGTTTCTTAATTTCCCTTTTTCAATCAGCGTCAATTCATCGGGCGGGATCACGCCTTCATTATCCGCATCAAATGAACCCAGCAATGGCGATCCCTTAAATGTTTTCAGCTTCGGCAATGCCTTTACTGTCATCATTTCTGAAACAATTGTTTTTCCGATTTTCAAATCAGGAGAAACCCCCTGGTCGTACTGCATTCCATAGCCCGTATTGATATTGTTATTAACAATAAGCCCCTCATCGTATGAAAACAGGATATTCGAAATTAATTCAGCCAGCGCTTTTCGTTCAATCAAAACAGGTCCTGTATAATCTTCATTAAAAACAGGTGCATTCCGTTTTGCAAAAAGCGTCTTCACCATTTCACTGATATCCTTTTTCAGGTTATCTGCCGGGGGCAATTGCGAAGGGTCGGAAGCATAGTAGCTCAGTTGTCCCTGCAAATTATCTCCGTCAGCAGTTTTAGCGCCCGCTGATAATCCTAAAAAAGCAAGCCTGAAAGGAGTTTTAGTTCGCGTTCCTTCACTGTTTACAAAATAATTATTTCCTCCGCTGAAATTGAATATAACATTTGATCCGCTTAAATCTTCGTATTTATTGAATACTGCCGAAAGTTCACGGTAATAATTTTCCAGCTTGATTTTATCGTACTTGATTTCGCTGCTGTCAATGACCAGGTTCACTTTCTCCGTTTTTGCAAAGCTCCGGTGAGGAATTTCTTCAAGCGGCTTTTTTTGCTCTGCAAGATTCATCTTGTTCCGCTGAAAATGCCTGGACGCATTTATGTAAACGTTCTCGGTTGAAGACCATAATGAACGTCTTATTCCATAATAGTCATCATCATCAGGCATATCAATATCGCTTAAGATAGGAGGGCTGGTAATATCATTATCCAGGCTTTCATCATTAAAATCATAATCGCCTGCAAGCACCCGTACGGATCGTATTTTTTGCGGTGATTCGGAAGAGTGGATAAGTGCACCGAAGGTTGAAATAATGGTTAAAGATTTTGAATCAGTGACATTGAAACCGATAAAAAATGGTTTTGCATATTCCTTATATTTTAAACCGTTCATACACCTGCTCAATTCATCCTGCATGGCTTTCATGATCACATCATCTTTCTTCTGTGCGGCAGACATGAAAACAGAAAAAAACAGAATAACGGTAGCTGAAACGATTTTAAAATAGTTGTTCATGAGACGGTTTCTCAATAGAAATTTATTTATCAGGCGAAGCAGGTCTTTCCAATATAGGTGGTTCAAGATTACTTTTAGATTTTCTTTGTGTTTCTATCCGCTTTACAAAAATGGCAGGTGATATGGCAGTCACGGGTACGCCACCGGATTCAGCCCCGCATATTCCTGCAAAAATTTCCTTGTTCTCTCCGGCAGCTTTTATTTCAGCAAACATAGATAAAGGAGTTCCTATTAAATCAACCCCGCGTACCAATTCATCAGGGCGTCCGTCCGTATAAACGCGATAAACTTCTGTCGGGAAAATATTAAATGCATTCGGAGATCTTCTGTCAGTGGTTGTATAACCGCCTGTCACATCTTCAAACATATATCCGTATTCCTTTTTTTGCTTCTTGCATTCCTTAATCAGCATTTTGCGTAAGTCAGCATCAGAAGACGGGTCGGACGTTTCTATAAACATATTTGATTGCCGTGCAACCGGTGTCCCTGCAGCAGAAGTTCTTCCATGTCCGTTTGAATTTAAGAATCCGTTTAGCGGAGTTCTTGACATTAAGAAATTTTTCAAAATTCCTTTTTCCACCACTTCCACTTTATGGCTTTTTACACCCTCATCATCATAAAGATAAAAACCGTTTAAAGAATATTTCCCGTAAGTTAAAACAGTAGGATCGAAAATTACATTAAGTGTTTTGGGCAAGACCTGTTCGTTTACTTTGTCTGCAAAGGTTTGCGCATCCGATTCATTTTTCAAACGGTGTCCCTCTATCCGGTGTCCGAATATTTCATGAAAAAAAACGCCTGAAGTTCGTGCATTCAGAATCGCTGGCCCTGTATAAGGCTCTGCTAAAGGGGCATTGCGCAGCTGCTCCAGTTTTGCGATCATTGAATTAATATCATTGATAATGACTTCGTCAGGAGGAATCTCGGCAGGAGAAAAAACAAAATATGTTTTATATAACGGTAAGACATCTCCGTCTTCCGCGCGGATACTGCCCACAATGATCAGCTGGCAATAAGTTTGATTTTGCACCACTGAGCTGCCTTCAGTGGAAACAAAATATTTTCTTTCACGGTTAATCTGCAGCGCTACATCACCCGTAACAATATTGGGGTTTTTAAGAAATAATTGTCCAAAATTTTTTATTTTTTCTTCCCACACCTTTTTATTAAAAATTTTTTCCATGCTTTCCGGGGGAGGAGCATAATATATGGATG
>DATEMK010000138.1:0-14998 GCA_035275625.1 Bacteroidia bacterium | reverse complement strand
GATAAGATAAGAGGCTTTGAAGGCTGCTGCCAGCTGAAATTACTGTCTGATCTTAATGAAAAAAATATTCTTTACACGTACAGCGTTTGGGAATCAGAAAGTCATCTTGCAAAATATCTCCATTCGGAATTATTTAAAAATACATGGAAACAGGTAAGGCCTTTGTTCTTCGAAAAACCTGAAGCATGGAGTTTGAGCGAGCTTATGAATGTGGAAGGAAAGGCAGGATAGCCAGATGTCAGAAGTCAGAAATCAGAGTTCAGATGCCTTCTGTCTGCCGCCAACAATTCAGCAATTTAACAATTTAGCAATTTAACAGTTAACAATGCTTTCCGTTTTTACTACTTTCGCAAATCCGTTTTGATTCGTATTCATTGATGCTTTCGCTCCTCCAAAAAGAAATAAACAGCTTCCTCAATTCTCTCATCGGTTACATTGTAATCCTTGTTTTCCTGTTAACCATCGGTTTGTTTTTATGGGTGTTTCCGGCTACGGATTTTAATGTTTTCGAAAGCGGTTATGCCAACATTGACAGTTTGTTTATTATTACTCCCTGGGTGTATATGTTCCTGATTCCTGCCATCACCATGCGTTTATTTGCCGAAGAAAAAAAATCAGGGACCATTGAATTGCTGCTTACACGCCCGCTTACGGAATTACAGGTAATACTTGCCAAATATTTTGCAGGAGTACTTTTGGTTTTTTTCTCCCTCCTTCCCACTTTAGTTTATTATGTCTGCATTTACAATCTTGCTTTGCCGACAGGAAATGTTGATTCGGGAGCAATATGGGGTTCCTATCTCGGACTGTTATTTCTTGGAGCAGGATTTACTGCCATCGGTGTGTTTGCATCATCGCTGACTGACAACCAGGTAATCGCGTTTGTAATTGCACTGTTCTTCTGCTTTATCTGTTATGCAGGATTTAATTCTATCAGCCAGTTTATTTCGGGCGGATTCTTCGGCAGCATTATTTATAACCTCGGCATCAATGCTCATTATACATCCATGAGCAGGGGTGTAATTGATACGCGCGATGTAATATATTTTATCAGCATTATTGCCTTCTTTATTATGTGTACACGTATCGTTTTAGAAAGCAGGAAATGGTAAAGGAACTTCAAACTAAAAGGCGTTCGCTGAAAAGTCAGAATGTCATTCAGCTTTTCCTGCTGTTGTGCATTCTTATATTGATCAATGTCATTTCATCTTTTGTTTTCACAAGGTTTGATCTTACTTCCGAAAAAAGATATACACTTTCTGATGCTACAAAAAATGTTTTAAAAAAACTGCCGGATGTAGTGTATGTCAAAGTTTACCTAACAGGAGATTTACCTGGCGGATTCAGGCATCTTGAAAATTCGGTTAAAGAAATGCTCGATGAAATGCGTGTTTATGCAGGTGATAATCTCCAATATGAATTTATTGACCCTTCTTCAAATCCCGACAAGAATACACGAACAGAATTATATAAGCAATTATATAAAAAAGGATTACAGCCTACAAACATCCAGGAAAGTGAAAAAGAAAAAACTTCTGAAAAAGTGATCTGGCCAGGAGCCATAGTTACCTACCGTGCAAATGAAATTCCCATGCAGCTCCTTAATGACCAGCTGGGAGCAGGACCTGAGCAGGCATTGAACAGTTCCGTTGAAGGACTTGAATTTTCGATCGGAAATACAATTCGTAAAATCACGGTGGACATCGCACCCTCCATTGCATTCATTGAAGGGCATGGTGAAATGAATAAAAAATATACTGCTGATATATATAATACTCTCAAAAACACATATAATGTTGAATGGAAAAAAATAGACGGAAAACTCAATGCGCTGGCAAACTATCAAGCCATTCTTATTGCCAAGCCCGATTCGGTATTTGATGAAAAGGATAAATTTATCATTGACCAGTTCATTATGAAAGGCGGAAAAGCAGTGTGGCTGATAGATCCCATGACGGCTGAAATGGACAGCCTTGCGGATAAAAACGATGTGCTTGCCACTGCGCGTGAGTTGAATCTGGATGATATGCTTTTTCGTTACGGAGTGCGCATTAACTATGATCTTGTACAGGATTTGCAGTCAGTTCCCATTCCCATGGTGGTGGGATATTCTGGCGGACGCCCGCAGCAGAAGCTGCTGCCGTGGTTTTATTTTCCGCTGGTTTTTCCCGGATCAAAACATCCTATAGTAAATAACCTTAACGCTATCCGTTTCCAGTTTGCAAGCACTATAGATACCGTTGGAAGCCGCGATTTGAAGAAAACCGTTTTGCTGTCATCTTCTAAATATACACGCGTTGTAAAAGCCCCGGCAAGAATAAGCCTCGAGATGCTGAGAAAAGAACCGGACATGAACATGTTTAATCAGCCGGATAAAATTCTTGCCGTATTAGTGGAAGGAACGTTCCCGTCTAATTTTACGAACCGCATCCCACCGGTTATTGCAGAAGACAAAGACATTGGTTTTAAAGAAACAAGTGTTCCGACTAAGATGGTGGTGGTTTCTGATGGAGATGTAATCCGCAATGATTACCGCAAATCAAGCGAAAGCCCCATGCCCCTCGGTTATGACCGCTATACGGGGCAAACATACGGCAACAAGAATTTTCTTTTGAACGTGATTGATTATTTATGTGACGATTCGGGCTTAATCACAGTGCGGTCAAAAGAAATAAAATTGCGCCTGCTCGATAAAACGTTGATTACAACCGGCAAAACTTTCTGGCAGGTTCTTAATACAGTTCTTCCGTTGTTTCTTATCCTGGTGTTTGGATTTGTAAAAGGACATTTAAGGAGGCGAAGGTTTGCAGGGTGAAGGTTAACCGAAGGTTGAAAACTGAGATTTTACGAATATATAATACGTTATAAATGAATTTTTCCTCATAATGAGGAAACTTTTGCAATATTAACTGGCATAAATATTTTCTTTCCATAAATAAATCCTGAGATGAAAAATACAAAGAAAAAAATGAAAGAGTATATCATTCCTGAAGGAACCCAGCAGGAAACGGGCGTTACACGCTTTATTAAAAAAACAAAGCAAACGGAGATTGTAAAAGACGCCAAAATAAATAACAAGGTAGATTTAAAGAATAAAAAAGAACAGTCCTGAGTTATTTTATTCAACCTGTAAAACTTCTTCGGGAGGTTTTATGCTTTTTATTTTGATTTTGGGAGCTGTAAAAGCAGGTTAAGAACAGGAGGTTGAGAGTAACGTATGATTGGAAAAAGTAATTCACTGCTCTATGCTGATAAAATCCAGCGCCCGTTCAAACTGAGGCTTAATAACCATCTCCCCTTTTTCATTTATAAATCCCCACATATTGTCTTTTCTTATCCTGGCAAGGCCATCGCAGAAATCTTCAGCTTTTTCAAACTTTGTTTTTCCAAACAGGAAATTCCCCTTTTTATCTATATAATTCCATTCTTCAGGGTTTTCCATTCTTACCTTTGCTATACCATTTATAAAATCTCCGGCAACATAAAACTTAGGCTCAATGAGCCATGTGCCGTCTTCGTTTATATAGCCCCAGTTGCCCCTGTCCCTGCGTGCAATTGCAGCGCCATCTGAAAAATCTTCGGCATTCAGAAACCCGTACCCGGTGGTTGGCTTGCCATTCCTGTTAATGAAAAACCACATCTCGTCTTTCTTTACACGCGCCACATTTCCGGTAAAGGGAAATGCCTTTTCAAACTGGGGCTTAATTATAAATTTCCCTGTTGAATCTATATAACCCCATCCTTCGGAAGTCTGTGCAAGCGCCCATCCGTTTTTAAATGGTTCAGCATCTTTATAAGCAGGTGCAATAGCGCTGTTGTTGTTTTTGTCTATATAGCCCCATTTACCATCAGATTCGACAGCAGCTAATGCGCCACTAAACATTTTTGCATTATCATATTGCGGCTGTATGATCCATTTGCCTGATTTATCAATAAACCCCCATTTTTTGCCTTCCTTCGCAGCAACTATCCCGTTATGAAACGACAGCACATCTTTATAAACAGGCTGTACGATCCAGTTTCCTGCTCTGTCAATGAAACCCCATTTTCCTGTTTTCTTCACAGCGCCTGCCGAATCGCTGAAGTGCCTTGCATCAGAAAATTGCGCTTTTACTGCAACAACTCCTTTGTCGTTGTAATAACCCCAGCTTGTTCCATTCCTGTATTGTGCCATTCCATCATGAAATTCGCACAATACCTCCCCGCTTTCTTCATCAGTCATAACAAACATTCCGTCCTTCCAGAATCTTGCGAATTTTGGTTCAATCAACCACGTAAGATCTTTTTTAATATACCCCCAACCAGTTGACATCCGTACAGGCGCTACGACATTTTGAGAAAAAGCCGGATAATACATCCGGCAATTTATTGTCAATACAAATAAAAGTAACAGGATGCCTTTTAATAATTTCATTTCTATTCTTAAACTTAATTACAGAGCAAATATAATTTTTTTCGTATGAATTTTTCTGACCCTATTAACCGCATTGCGTTTCTGTTTGCTTTAAAATAAATAACTTTGGCAAAACCAATTTGAAACGCAATTTTTAATTTTTAATTTCCAAAGATGCCCGACATTATTCATCTCCTGCCTGATGCAGTGGCAAACCAGATTGCCGCGGGCGAAGTAGTGCAAAGACCTGCTTCGGCTTTGAAGGAGCTGCTGGAAAATGCCGTTGATGCCGGTGCAACAAATATTAAAGTTATTGTCAAGGATGCGGGAAAAACTTTATTGCAGGTAATTGACAATGGCTGCGGCATGAGCGGCACGGATGCACGCATGTGTTTTGAGCGTCATGCAACTTCCAAAATAAAAAAGGCAGAAGATTTATTTGCCATCCGTACCCTCGGATTCAGGGGTGAAGCAATGGCTTCGATTGCCGCCATTGCACAAGTGGAACTTCGCACAAAACGCATGGGAGATGAAACAGGAATTTCAATTATCATTGAAGGAGCAGCATTAAAGAGCAGTGAATCATGCGCCACTGCTGACGGAACATCCGTGTCGGTAAAAAATCTTTTCTTTAATGTGCCTGCGCGGAGAAATTTTTTGAAATCAAATGCAGCGGAAACAAAACATATCATTGATGAATTTCAACGCGTTGCATTGGCGCGGCCTGAAATTTCATTTTCATTGTTTCATGACGGCAATGAAATTTTTAATCTGAAAGAAAGTAATTTGCGGCAGCGCATTGCAAATGTGTTTGGAGCAAATTACAATGAACGGCTGGTGCCGGTAAATGAGGAAACTACGATTCTGAATGTTTCAGGGTTTGTCGGAAAACCTGAATTTGCAAAACGCACACGGGGCGAACAGTATTTTTTTGTGAACAAACGATTTGTGAAAGATGCTTACCTGAACCATGCAGTAATGACCGCATTCGAGGAAATGCTTCCCAAAGATTGTTTTCCTTCTTACTTTATTCACATTGATATTGACCCTTCCAAGATTGATGTAAACATTCACCCGACAAAAACAGAAATAAAATATGAAGATGAACGCAGCGTTTATGCAATTATGAAAGCTGCCGTCAAACAATCGCTGGGAAAATTCAGCATTATGCCGACACTGGATTTTGAACAGGAACAAACATTTAATCTTCCGTTGAGCAAAATGAATGAAATGCCAAAGCCTCCTTCCATTACTGTTGACAAAACTTACAATCCCTTCAGGGGAACTGAAACTTCACAGCGAAATTTTCAAACAAAAAAAATTCAACGGGAAGACTGGAGTGAATTATATAAAGGACTGGATGAATTGAATATTGCTGAACAACCGGCTGCAACGCATAATAAAATTAATTTCAGTGTTTCCGCGGCTGAATTGATTGAAGATCTGCATGAAAGTTGTTTTTCACAAATGCAGTCGAAATATATCGTGGTTCAGAAGCATGATGAACTGCTGGTTATTGACCAGCGTTCAGCGCATGAACGCGTGCTGTACGAAAAATTTATGTCTGCTTTCAGTTCAAAGCCGCTCACCAGCCAGCAGGATATGTTTCCGCAGCCTGTTGAATTTACTGCTGAAGATTTTTTATACCTCAATGAAATGGAGCCTGAAATAAGAAGAATGGGTTTTGACATTCGTGAATTTGGAAAAAATACTTTTGTGATACATGGGATTCCTTCAGGCATGGAAGCAGGAAATGAAAAACGCGTGCTCGAAGATCTTGTTGAACAATTCAAACACAACGTAACTTCTTTCCGCAATGATAAAACAACAAGCGTTGCAAAAACGTTATCAAAAAGCCTTGCCGTAAAACCGGGCACATATTTAGCTTCAAAAGAAATAAAACAACTTGCACTGGATTTGTTTAAATGCGAAAATCCGAATTTCACCGCTTACGGAAAACCGGTATTTTTCACTGTGACCACTGCTGAAATTGAAAAACGGTTTACCTGATTTGTTATTTGTTAATGGTTCATTGTTAAGTGAAAACTCTCAAAACTGTAAATTGTAAATTGTAAATCGCTCCGAAGGAGTCCCTTCGGGATAAATCGTACCTCCACTTTGGCTTACCAGGAATTCCGTCCCTCTTCTTACAAATTGCTTCCGGATGTTGTAAAAAATTTACTCATCATCAACGGTATTTTGTTTCTTGCTGAATATGTATTGGGTGATAAGCTCGGTTTCAGCCTGAATGAAAAATTCGGATTGTATTATCCTTCTTCTGATCACTTTCATTATACACAGTTTTTAACTCACCTTTTTCTTCACGGAAACCTTATGCATATCTTTTCAAACATGTTTGCTTTATGGATGTTTGGCAACATGCTTGAAAATTTCTGGGGAGGCAAAAGATTTTTGATTTACTATCTTGTATGCGGGCTTGGCGCGGCATTTATTCAGACCCTTGCCACCGGCTGGGAAATCGGGCAAATGAGAACAGTTATTGACCAGTATGCCGCTCATCCGAGCTTTATGGATTTTGATGCATTGATAAAAAGATATAACGGGCTTATCCAACCCGCAAATTATGATTACTTCAGCAACATCTATTCTCATTTTAAAATGTATGAGGAGAACCCTGCCGTTATAAAACAATCCGTTGACGCAGCTTATGAACTGATAAGAGCCAAAGCGGATATACCTACCGTGGGTGCTTCAGGTGCAGTATTCGGAGTATTGCTCGCCTTCGGCATGTTGTTTCCCAATTCACTTATCTATTTATATTTTGCCATCCCGATAAAAGCAAAATATTTTGTTACCCTTTACGGATTGTTTGAATTATACTCAGGTTTCCAGAATGATCCGACTGATAATGTAGCTCATTTTGCTCACCTTGGAGGAATGCTCTTCGGATTTATTCTCATTAAAATCTGGAACAAAAGGAACAGGGAGCATTTTTATTGATTAAAGTGTATTGTACGAATAACGAATCATTACGAATTTCCGAATGTAATCCTCAAAAGAAAAAAAATTCTTCAACCGAATCACAAAATGTCATCTTTTATTGAAGACATAAAACACAGCCTGCAAAAGAGGGATACGCTGCAAACGCTGATTATCATTAATGTTGCTGTGTTTTTAGTTATAAACCTGAGCAAAGTTGCTTTTCAATTGTTCAATATTGATTTTTCAGGATATGAACTTGTCATAAAGGAACTGGCAGTACCTGCATCAATAAAAAGTTTGGTTTGGCAACCATGGAGTATTGTAACGTATGCTTTCCTGCATGAAAATCTTTTGCATATTCTTTTCAATATGCTTTGGCTGTACTGGATGGGAAAAATTCTTGTCGAATATCTTGGCAGTAAAAAATTATTAAGCACATACATCCTGGGGGGAATAGCAGGCGCAATACTTTATATTTTATTCTTTAATATTTTTCCGCTTTTTTCAAATGCAGTTCATTCTTCGTATGCGTTAGGCGCCTCCGGAAGCGTGCTTGCCATTACAATGGCTGTTGCCACGCTGCTTCCTGATTATACGATTTTTTTATTATTCCTCGGACCGGTTAAAATGAAATACATTGCAGGATTTTCTGTTTTGCTTGACCTGATCAGTATATCAGGATCAAATGCCGGGGGGCACATTGCACATTTAGGCGGTGCTTTATTCGGATTTATTTATATCAGGCAATTGCAAAAAGGAAATGATCTTGCCAAAGGATTTAATAAGCTGGCAGATTTTATTTCCGGCATTTTTAAACCTAAACCAAAAATGAAAGTGGCTTATAAAAATCCTGCTGCAAAAAAAAGTTCCGCTTCACGCGGTGAACCCGACCAGGAAACTATTGATAAGATACTCGACAAAATCAGCAGGTCAGGTTACACCAGCTTGTCGAAAGAAGAAAAAGAAATTTTATTTAAAGCAAGCGGGAATAAAAAGGTTTAAGCTTCAATGTAAAATTCGTTATTCGTAAATTCGTATAGATTCGTATTCGCTGATGCCCCGGTTTTCTTTTTTTGAAAAATTTATTTTCCCTGTTTCCTTTGTTATTTTCATCGCAGCATTATTTTCCTCTGTTGCTCCTTACATCAGTCCGCAAAAGTCATGGGTTATTGCTTTTTTAGGGCTCGGATTCCCGGTAATTTATCTATTGAATTTTTTCTTCCTGGTTTTCTGGATGATGAAAAGAAAAAAATTATTTATGCTGCCGCTCATTCCTTTTTTAATTGGATTAAAAAGTCTTCCGGCTTTTGCCCAGGTAAGATTTAATAAGACGGAAGAAGTGCAGGGGCAAGCCTCATTAAAAATAATGTCATTCAATGTCCGCAATTTTGATTTGTATAACTGGCTTGGAAACTGGACAGGCAAATCAAAAACAAGAGAGCAGATTTTTGAAATGATTAAAAAGGAATCTCCCGATGTAGTATGTTTCCAGGAATTTTATACTTCTGACTCGGGAAAATTTCAAACTGTAAAGACCATGATGAAAGATGTCGGGATGCCCTTTGCACATGTTGTCCTTCCTGTAAGCCTTCATAGGATAGATCATTGGGGCATGGCAATATTCAGCAAGCATCCGCTCATCAATAAAAAGGTAATTGATTTTAACCACAGGGGCTCTAATCTTTGCCTGTATGCTGATTTAATTGCAAACCGTGATACAGTCAGGGTATACAATTGTCACCTGCAATCTATACGGTTCGGACAGGAGGATTACAGGTTTATAAACCAGGTTGGATATAATATTGAAGAAGAAAATACCACAGGGATAAAAAAAATCTTCTCCCGGCTGAAGATTGCATTTACTAAACGTGCAGCACAGGCGGATACGATTGCTGCTAATATCCTTTCTTCCGTTCATCCTGTAATCCTGTGCGGTGATTTTAATGATACACCTTCCTCCTACTCATACAAAACGATCAGTGAAAATTTATGCGATGCATTCCGCGAAAGCGGCCATGGTTTCGGAAGTACTTATGCCGGTCCGTTTCCCGCTTTCAGAATTGATTTTATTTTTCATTCACCCCAGATAAAATCTTATGATTTCACAACCATTCAGCGAAAACTTTCTGATCATTACCCGGTGGTTTGTAAAGTAGTTTTGCCATGAAACAGCAGATAGTTGATAGTTGGCAGTTTCATTAAACCCTAAATTAATTATCTTTACTTCAAATCCAAATAAAAGCATATCTGATGAAAAAATATTCTCTCTCGTTCCTTTTAATTTCTGTTATGGCATTTTTTACAGTTCAATGCCATGCGCAACGATTTTTATCCGAAGTTTTTCCTTCGGCAATGAAGACACAGAGTGTAACGTATGCAAGTAATTTTTCTGTATTGACAGGGGCTCCTGTCCTGGAGAACCTCACCATGGATGTTTACGAACCCGGAGGTGTTACAGATCCGATGCTTCACCGGCCTTTAATAATCCTGATGCATCCCGGACTTTTTTTGCCAACTTATATTAATATGTCTCCGACAGGTTCCAGGACCGATAGTGCAATTGTTGAAATGTGTACTCGTTTTGCAAAACGCGGATATGTCGTTGCTGCCATGTCCTATCGCCTGGGAAACAATCCTTATGCAACGGGCGGAGGAATAAATTCTGACATCAGGAAAGGCACCCTGGTACAAGCTGTTTACCGCGCTATGCAGGATGCAAAATGCTGCGTGCGTTTTTTCAGGGAAGATGAAGCGACAACTAATACATTTAAAATTGATTCTAATAAAGTTATTCTTGGAGGATCAGGTTCAGGCGGTTTTGTTTCGCTTGCTTACGCGGCATTAGATAATTTCGCTGAAATAGCTATTCCTGAATTTCTTTCTTCTAACAACGTTGGAGCGCCATACAACTATATATCCGGGCAACCTTATATTAACATTGCCCAGCAAGGCGACTTTGACGGATACGGTGGCAATGCTTCTTTTAATTTTCCGAATAATTCTCCGGGACACACGAATAACGTGCAGTTCGTTTTTAACATCGGTGGCGCTTTATGTGACAGTTCCTGGATGGAACCCGGAAATGCGCCCATGGTGGCATTTCAGGTGACGGGTGATCCCTACACTCCTTACAATACAGGAATTGCAATTGTTCCTTCGTCATTGGATACTTTAATGCAGGTGAGCGGAAGCAACTATATAATCCCGTTTGCAGACCAGGCCGGGAATAACAACTGTTTTATCAATGCAGGTTTCACGGATGTATATACACAACACGCAAATACATTGAATAACGGTTATGATGGATTATACCCGTTTGCGACCATTCCATCAGACCAGGTTGCTCCCTGGGAGTGGTATGATTCACTCGCTACAGTTGCAGGGGCGCAGGCAGTCGGAGTTATAAATGGCGGTGATATTTTTCACAATGCAGTTCTTGATAACCCCGGAATGAGCAAAGCCAGGGCGCTTGCATATATTGACACCATCATGAATTACCTTAATCCACGCATTGTTTATTGCCTGAATCTTGTAACCGGAATTCATTCCCCGGAAGTACTGAATAATTCAGTGGACATTTATCCGAATCCCGCTCCCGCTGATTTTTTTGTAACAATCAAAAATAAAAATGAACTTATTTCTTCCATTGAGCTTTCTGATGTAACAGGAAAGACCGTTCGAAAAGTTGAAAAGATAAATAACAATTATTATAAAATGGACCGGGAAAATATTTCACCGGGAATTTATTTTTTGAAAGTTTGGATGGAGAAAAAAATAATTGTGAGAAAAATTATTTTGGAGTAATTCCCATTAGAACTCTTCTAAATTCTCCTCCAATGAAAAAACATGTTTTGCTGTTACTCCTGTTTATCCCATTTTTTTCGGAGGGTCAGTTTCTCATCGAATCATTTACCCGCGACAGCATAAATAACAAAATTCAAAACCTGTACCGCGAGTGGAAATACCATAATGGCGACAGCCTCATTTGGGCCAACCCCGGTTACGATGACAAAAACTGGGAAACAGCTGACAATGACAATACCGAAGTGAACACCGACAGAGTTAAAAATTTTCCTGCAAAAAATTTTTCGGGTATTGCCTGGTTACGAAAAACAATTTTCATTGATTCCACGATGGCAGGCTTTCCGGCTGCATTTACTTACCGGCACTATGGTGCGGCAGAAATTTATGTGGATGGTAAATTAATCGGGAAATTCGGAACCCCATCGGGAAATATAAAAAGTGAAATTGTGCACTTTAATATTAAACCTATTCCGGTCCCTTACACTTTTAGTACCGGTAAAAAATATCTGCTGGCAATAAGATATTCCAATTTTCACGCTGCTGATGTAGATAGTATTCATAAAATCCCCTTTATTAATTTTCAAATTGGTTTAACCGATCTCCGCTATGCTTACGATAATAAATCAATCCATCTCTCGAACCTTGTAAATGCTTTGTACGTGGGAATTTTCTCTATATTCTGCATTATCCACCTGCTCCTGTTCTTAAACTACAGGGAAAAAAAACAAAATTTATATTTCAGCCTGTTCACTTTTTTCTTTTTCTGTTTTTTTGTTATGCATGGTTTGTTCTCCAGAAATTTCAGCGGCAGTATCGGATTCCTTCACACCCTTATCAACCTTAATATTATATTTATCTCTTTATTTTATATTTCATTTATCGGCCTGTTCTACTCTATCTTTTATACACAAGTTCCAAAGTTTTTCTGGTTCCTCATAAGTATTTGCTTTATTCTTTTCATGCTGAATTTTTTTCGTGCCGACTTAGCCGTCAGAGCTATAAATTACTCAGGCGTTCTTGTAGCGGCAGAATTTTTACGAATTGTAATAGTAAGCATGATAAAAAAAAGAAAAGGTTCAAAAATATTCGGAACAGGGCTGCTTATTATAATCTTATCAATGGGTATTATGGGGTTCTGCAGCTACCTCTATAGCTTGGGTCAGATGGATAGTGACACTAATTTTGTGCTAATGATTATTTTCTCTGGCGGAATATTTTTAACTATTCCGTTTTGCATGTCCATCTATCTTGCCCGTGATTTTGCGCTCACCAACAAAACATTAAAAGTGCAGGTGAAAGAAATTCAGGAGCTTTCTGCGAAAGCCATTCTCCAGGAACAGGAAAGAAAAAAAATACTGGAAGATTTAAATTACCAATTGGAGATAAAAGTTGCTGAACGTACGCGAGAGCTGGAACAACGGCAGCAACAGCTCATTCAATCAGAAAAAATGGCTTCCGTAGGTTTGCTTACGGCTGGCATTGCGCACGAAATAAATAACCCTGTCAACTTTGTTTCTGCCAACATTACTCCCCTTAAAAGAGACATCAGCGAAGTTTTAACGCTGCTTGAAAAATACGAATCCGTTGATCCGGATAACGTGCAGCAGAAAATGGAAGAAATTTTAAAATACAGGAAGCAAATTGATTTAACCTATACGTTACAGGAAATTAATTCTTTAATAAATGGAATTGAAGAAGGTTCCAGGCGAACTTCGGAAATTGTGAAAGGGCTTCGCAACTTTACAAGGTTAGATGAAAATGATTTGAAAAACGCTGATGTTAACGAAGGAATTGAAAGCACCCTCGTTATTCTTCATGCCCGTACCGCTGACCGGGTTGAAGTAATTAAAAAACTGGACAAAACATTACCTCAAATCAAATGTTACCCGGGTCAGCTTAACCAGGTTTTTATGAATATTCTCACCAATGCAATAGATGCCATAGAGGAAAATGGAAAGATTACCGTTACCACTTACCGGGAAAATAATAAATTAAAAATTTCCATTCGCGATACCGGCAAAGGAATGACCGAAGAAATAAAGAAGAAAATTTTTGACCCGTTTTTCACCACTAAAGATGTTGGCAAAGGAACCGGGCTTGGGTTATCTATCAGCTATGGGATCATTGAAAAACATAATGGAAAAATTGAAGTGATCAGTGCAGCGGGGAAAGGAACTGAATTTGTAATTACTTTGCCGTTGTAAATTTTTTTTTCCGCCAATGCCTGTGTCACCACACACGTTGCACTTTTATTATTAAGAAACCTTTCCTAAAGTGCGGGATAATCTGCCGGGTTGCGGGTTTCATCCCCCATATTTATGGGATTGTAATTTTTTTTATCCAATCTAATTTTGCTTAAAAAAAGAGATATGAATCCAGTAACAGTATCAAAATTTGAAACGAAATCTCATGCAAAGCCTGATGAGATTCGGCAACCGGATAAGACCCTGGTTGAAATTGTCAGGCTGCAGGGATTTACCTTAGGGCGTGTTACTATGAAACCCGGTTGGCGCTGGTCTGAATGCATTAAACCGGTAGTGCACACTGAATCATGCCAGCTCTCTAACGTTGGTCATGCAGTTTCCGGCAGTATCACCGTGCGCATGAATGACGGATCACAGAAAACAATCAAGGCCGGAGAATCATACTCCATCCCTCCGGGACATGATGCATGGGTGGATGGAAAGGAGAACTTCATTGGCATCGAAGTGCTGAGCGCAGAAGAGTTTGCCAAGCCATAGTTTATTTTCTTATTACAGCCTTCCGGTTATTCCTGCAACCTGCCGGGTGAAAGAACAACCTCTCACTTAGCGAAGCTGAATTTATTATTATTTTGCATTTATGATACTGCGAATCTTTTTCCTGGTTATATTTTATCTTTTAAACATCCCGGTTTTTTATGCCCAGGAGCGGTCTAAAGTTGATTCTCTTATCCGGCTGATTGAAAATTCCAAAACAGATTCTTTAAAAGTTGATTTGCTTAATCATCTCGCAAAACAATACATCAGCAATCACCCTGACAGTACCCTGTTTTTAACAGGGCAATCTATTGGGCTTTCAAAAAAGATTAATTATAAGAAGGGCATTGCAGAAGCGCACAGAAATGCAGGAATCGTATACGATAACAAAGGCGAGTTTGACAGGTCACTTGAAGAGTTTTTCAGCGCGCTCAAAATTTTTCAAAGCATTAATTACCGGAAGGGAATTGCAAGTGCAAACAATGATATCGGGGTCATCTACTATCAGCAGGGGAAATACGATTCAGCTCTCAAAATTTTTTTTCAGGCTCTTGCTATGAAAGAAGAATTAAAGGACAGTTCCGGAATAGCAAGTGTTACAAGCAACATTGGCCTTGTATTCCAGGACATGGGTAATTACGAAGAAGCTTTGAAGCAATATTATTCAGCAGTTAAAATTGACTATGCAAGAAACAACCTGCAGGGAATGGCGGACAGTTATCTTAATATCGCTGGTATATACTTTTATGAAAATAATTATTCTAAAGCAATTGAAACCTATCAGACTTCACTTGATTTCCAGGAGAAACTTGGAGATAAGCATGGAATGGCTGAGTCCTATACAGGGTTGGGAAGGTGTTTTCAAAATCTCAAAGATCTTAAAAAAGCAATGGAGTATTATGAAAAGGCGCTCACGCTATACGAAGAGATTGATCTTAAGCTTGGCATTGCAGCCAGTCACGGGTACATGGGAACAATTTATCAAAAGCAGGGGAATTTTGAAAAAGCTTTTACGGAATTTTCCGTAGCGCTAAAGATCAATGAGGAAGTCGGGGGAATAAAAGACATTATTTTCTCACATATAAATCTTGGAAATATTTTCACCCTGATGAACAAACCG
>DATEMK010000137.1:0-24119 GCA_035275625.1 Bacteroidia bacterium | reverse complement strand
ATTGCAGACATTGTTTTCGAAAGAAATAAAAATCATAACCTGCTTGCGGATATTAACAGAACGCTGGAAGAAAAAGGACTCATCGAGCAGGCTCCGGTGTAATCCGGGAATAAAAGAATTATTAAAAGCTGGCATATTTTTTTACTATTAAATAAAGGGGTTTTGAATATATAAATTTTCATAAATTAAATGCGGGACGCCAGTTCCGCATTTCTTTTTTATAACAGTATTTTTACTCTGTTGCCCGAAATTTTTTTTACGCGGTCAGCAAACAGGCATGTTAACGTAAAAATGAAGGTATGGAATTCCGTACAGGCAGGTATGCATTTTTTTTATTTGTAGAAAAATCAATACTTTAGCTTTTGCTAAGGCATGAATAATACAATGTTATCGGCAACTGTGCGCTCCGCGGGAAACAGCAGAACTAATTTGAAAGTAATTGCAAAAATTAATTTTGACAAAATGAAAAGAATATAATATCTTTAATATGAATAAACTGTGTTGCTTAATCACACTATTTAAAAACGAATTTCCATGAAAGTAAAACCAATACTCTTAGTATTAGTATTACAGATTACATTTAACGCTGTAATTGCACAGTCCCCGTTTCAGAGAGTAATATCAGGCGATGGAATTTATACGAGCAATGCTTCACAAATTACTTCTGATAAGGGATATATACTGGCAGGGCAGAACAGCTTAGTGAAAACAGATAGTTCAGGCAGTGTTAAATGGGCTATATACTACAATTTGGTCTTTCT
Organism: Bacteroidia bacterium; assembly: GCA_035275625.1. Taxonomy (GTDB): domain Bacteria; phylum Bacteroidota; class Bacteroidia; order AKYH767-A; family OLB10; genus DATEMK01. The sequence goes on along the minus strand of DATEMK010000137.1, from coordinate 23,358 downwards.
TCAATCTGTCAGGCAAACATTTGATGGAGGGTATATTGCATGTGGCATGTCGCTCGGTTCAAATAATGAACAGGATTATACTGTAATCCGGACTGACAGCATAGGTGATACACTTTGGACCAGGTCATACGGTGGTGCTTTAGATGATTGGGCTTATGCAATTGAAAATACGCAGGACACCGCGTACATTATCAGCGGATCATCACAGAGCTTCAGCGGTGCTTATACAATTAAAATAAATGATAACGGTGATACTTTATGGACAAAAACCTTCGTGAACGTTTTCGCCCGTTCAATTAAACCAACAAGTGACGGTAATTTTATTATTGCCGCGGCTGGCCAGGTAGCAGGGAATTCGGGAGATGCTTTTTTAATTAAAATAAACCAAAACGGAGATACTTTATGGACAAGGTCCTACGGCAACACTCTTGATGAAACGGGATTCGATGTAATTCAGACTTCAGATGACGGTTATGCAGTTATCGGAGCTACAAATAGCTATCCGAATGCAGGTGCGATGGATCTTTATTTATTAAAAACAGATTCGCTTGGTAATTTTGATTGGTCTAAAACTTATGGAAGTGTTTATGTTGACGAAGGCTATGCATTAAGGCAGACTTCAGATGATGGATTTATCCTCGCGGGAAGAATGCAGGGATACAATGGAGGCGGAGGAAACTGCGGAGTTATTGGTCCCTGTTATGATGTTTATTTAATAAGAACTGATAATACAGGTGACACCCTCTGGACAAAAATGTACGGTGGTAATAATTTAGATTGGGCATACTCACTGGAATTAACAAGTGATGGTGGCTTTCTTGTTACAGGGCAAACGGAAAGTTTTAATCTTGGTTTTCTTCCTCTTTGTGCATATTTAATTAAAGCAGATTCAAGCGGTAATGCAGTATGCAACCAATACAATACAAATACTGTAATAAATAATCATATTGCTATAACTCATTCAGGATTGCAGATCGGATCAGGGGGGATAATTTATCCGGCAAACATGATTGTGACTCCGGTAGCTTTTCTTGAAGACAGCATTCTATGTATTTCAACAGGAATGTTTGAAACAATGAAGGAAATAAACATTTTTAATGTCTACCCAAACCCTTTTAATGATAAATTAAATTTCAGTTGTGAGACCAATGAAAATTTACAAGTGCATTTATATGATATAACAGCAAGAAAACTTTTACAACAAACTTTTACAAATTCAATTTCAATAAATACAGAACAACTTGCAAAAGGTATTTATCTTTACGAAGTGAGAAACAAAAACGGTGTGATTAAGAAAGGAAAGGTCGTGAAACCTTGCCTGCATCGCCTTCGCTGAAGCTTCAGCGGAGCAAGGCCGGCAGGCAGGCTTCTTTTTTTACTTCTTTCAACCCTTCTTCGTTATCCGTCATTGTAAAACCTGAACCGAATGGACAGAAGACCTTTAATAATATTGGGAAGTGCACGAAAAGAAAGCGACACAAAAAAAGTAGTTGATGCTCTTTTTGATGAAGTTGATATTGTACGAATAGACTTGCTGGATCAAAGAATAGAAAACTACAATTACGAGGGAAACTATTCTACAGACGATAATTTTATCCATCTCTTTGACACTATTTTAGAACATAACAAAATTGTTTTTGCAACACCTGTATATTGGTATTCAATGAGCGGAATAATGAAAACATTCTTTGACAGGCTTACCGACATCATAACAAAACGAAAAGAAATCGGGCGGAAGATGAAAGGGAAAGAAATATACGTAATATCAGTTGGAGCGGACAATTCACAACCAGAAGGTTTTGAAATTCCATTTCGTTCGACTTCAGAATATTTAGAAATGAATTTTATCTCGACTTTCTATTGCAAGACAAACAATTTAGACAACATAAAATCAGACGGACTTAATTTTATAGATAAATTGAAAAGTACCAACGACACGATAATATAATAAGGGCAAACATAACAGGAAAGAAAGTATGACTACAGCAACTTGAAACATTATACAGGAATATAAACGAACAATTAAAACAACTGTCATCATGAAAAAAACATTCACCTCCATTCTTATCATTTTAGCTTTGAGTTCACAAGCTCAAATTACACTTGACCATGCTTAAATGAATGAAAAAGCAATTATGAGGGCAATTATCTAAAAAACAGCGGTATTCTTTTCATTTTGTTTTTAATTTGTTTTCACCAGCTTCACAACTTTTTTATTTCCCCTGTAAATTATTTCAGCTGAATAAATTCCAGGAGCTAATTGTGGATTGCGGATAGTGAATTGCGAATGGAAAGTATTTTCTGAAAGAACTAATTTTCCCACCATATCATAAACGCTGATTGCAATTTCTTCTGTTGATACATTCAGGAACTCAAAAACAAAATCACCCGATGAAGGGTTAGGAAAAACTTTTACATCAATCCCGATAGCTATCGGGACTGAAACGAATGTATCTCCTTCTTTACATGGTACACTAACTGCAACCAGCCCTGAAACTTTTGAACACCCATTACTATTCGTTACCTCCACCCTGTAGTTACCTCCTGTTGTTGCAGTATAATTTGATAAAGTCGCTCCTGAAATAAAACCACCGCCTTTCTTCCATTTATAAGTTAATCCTGCCCCGGTATTTGCAGCAAGCACTACACTGTCGCCTGCACAGAATGTCGTGGGCCCCTGCGGAGTTATAGTTGCAGCAGGAAGGGCATTAACTGTTACTATTGTTGCGCTTCCTGATGTTTTTGAACATCCGGTCACAGTATTTGTAACTATCACCCTGTAATTCCCGCCCGTGGTTGCAGTATAAGAGGATAAGGTTGCACCTGAAATAAGATTAGCTCCTTTTTTCCATTGGTAGGTTCTGTTTGCTGCAACGGGAGCATTTAACACTACGCTGCCGCCTGAGCAAAATGTTGTCGGGCCAGCTGGTGTTATGGTTGCTGATGGGAGAGAATTAACAGTAACTGTTGTTGCTGAAGATGTGGCAGAACCACAAGGGTTTGTTACAACCACGGTGTAACTTCCTGCTGTTGTTGCAGTGTAAGTTAAGTTGATTTCGCCTGAAATATCTGTTCCATTCTTTTTCCACTGATAAGTCAGACCTATTCCGGTGTTGGCATTTAACAGAACTGAATTTCCTGAACAAAATGTTGTGGGACCGGCTGGTGTTATGGTTGCTGATGGAAGAGAATTCACAGTAACGGAAATTATTGATGAAGTAACCCCACTGCAGGAGTTGGTTAAATCACATGTATAATTTCCTGTTGTCTTTGCATAATAAAAATAAGAAGTTGCTCCCGTAACATCAACTCCGTTTTTCTTCCATTGGTAATTGTACCCGTTATTTGCATAAAGAAAAACACTGTCACCGTTGCAAAAATCTGTATTGCCGGATGCATAAATTGTTGTAACGGGAGTGGAACAAATGGGAGTGTATTCCCACAAATCACACGTGTAACTTCCCGTTCCGAGATAACCTTTAGTTTTTATACTAAAACTCACTGCTAAATATCGAACACTACCGCCAAAGTTTGCTCTTTGCGTCCAGGTATTTATTGAAGGATTGTATTCCCAAATATCATTGTAATAAGCAATGTTCTGAGTATAACCTGTTCCTATATATCCCTTATCGCCTAGGCTGAAGCCGGTTGCACCCTGCCTGGCAGCTCCACCGAAGTTTGTTTTTTGTGTCCAGCTATTTGTCAGAGGATCATATTCCCAGAAATCATTCAAATCAGCGCCATTTTTGCCTGTTCCTAAATATCCCTTATTGCCTATGCTGAACCCACATGCAAAATTTCTTGGCAACCCTGCAAAGTCTGCTTTTTGTGTCCAAACATTTGTTGTAGGATCATATTCCCAAAAATCATTTTTATAACTTCCCGCATCCGACCCTGTTCCGATATAACCTTTATTTCCAATGCTAAACCCGGTTGCCGCACTTCTTGGAGTACCGCTGAAGTTCGCTTTTTGTGTCCAGGTATTTGCAGAGGGGTTGTATTCCCAAAAATCATTTTTATATGCCCCTGCAGCATTCCCTGTTCCGATATAGCCTTTATTTCCAATATTGAAACCCGCTGCCTTACTCCTTGCAGTGCCGCCAAAGTCTGCCTTTTGCGTCCAGATATTTACGGCAGGATCAAATTCCCAAAAATCTTTTTTAGATCCTGTTCCAATATAACCTTTGCCCGAAATGTCAAATCCTACTGCTGAAGTTCGACTATTTACTCCGAGGTTATTTTTTTGAATCCATGTATTAGCAGAAGAATTATATTCCCAAATATCATTTTGATTCTCCACATCATATCCCATTCCAATATAACCCTGGAGCCCGATGCTGAAACCGGTAGCATATCTTCTTCCGATAGTGCCAAAATTTGCTTTTTGTGTCCATATATTTAATGACGGATCATATTCCCATAAATCCTTTTGATTCCCTGGGCCAATACTAAAGCCTGAACCAATGTACCCTTTGTTTCCAATATTGAATCCGACTGCATATAATCGAGGAGAACCACCGAAATTTACTTGTTGAGTCCAGGTATTCATTGATGGATTGTATTTCCAGAAATCATTAAAATAGGTGCCATTATAATAACCCGTTCCCACATATACGTTAGAGGAGATATTGAAACCTGTGGCAAAATACCGCGGGCCTCCTCCAAAATTTGCCATTTGTATCCAACTATTAAAAAAAGGATCATATTCCCAAAAATCACTTCTTACCGAATCAGCAGCCTGGCCTGTTCCGATATAACCTTTAGTTCCATTACTGATCCCGATGGCCCGATTTCTTGCTGTTCCGCCAAAGTCGGCTCTTTGTGTCCATGTATTTGCAGCGGGATCGTATTCCCAAAAATCTTTCTTAAACCAATCAGGTACTGTTGGTCCGGTACCCGTCCCAATATATCCTTTGGTTCCTATGCTGAAACCAACAGCGTCTTTTCGAGGAGCGCCTGCAAAATTTGCTTTTTGTGTCCAAATATTAGCAGCGGGATCATATTCCCAAAAATCGTTTTTTAATGAACCATTATCTACTCCTGTTCCAACGTAACCCTTGGTTCCGATGCTGAAGCTGACAGCACTACTGCGTGCTGAAATAGACGAACTGGCAATCACGGATTGTCCGATGGCATTTTTTTCAGTCCATGAGTCTGGGGCCTGCGCATTTGAAAAATCAGCAAAGGGCAAAGCGCAAATGAAAGTGATAATTTTTTTCATAGTAGTAAGAGAATAAAAGTTTTATTTCACAACATTAATTTTCTTTATTACAACCTCATCTTCATTTCGCACAGTCAAACAATAAATCCCTTTGGCAAGATTTGATTCTTTAATTACAACAGTTTCATCATTCGTTTCAAATTTTTTTACAACTTTTCCGATCTCATCGGTCATTTCAATTTGTATTGGAGAAGATGGTTTAGCTGAAAATTTAATGGTAAACTCTCCGGCATTTGGATTGGGGAAAATTTTTACATCGCTCCCGCCAGTAATCGGAACACTTTCACCTTCACTTTCACCTTCACTTTCACTTTCACTTCCGACTGATTTACATGGCACACTAACCGCTATCAATGCAGAAGTCTTTGAACACCCATTGCTGTTTGTTACCTGCACCCTGTAATTACCTCCTATAGTAGCAGTATAATTTGACAAAGTCGCTCCTGAAATAAAGTTGCTCCCTTTTTTCCATTTGTATGTTAATCCTGCCCCGGTATTTGCCTGTAATACTACACTTCCGCCTGCGCAGAATGTTGTGGGTCCCTGGGGAGTTATTGTTGCTGTGGGAAAAGTATTAACAGTTACTGTTGTTGCACTGTTGGATGTTTTTGAACAACCCGTTACAGTATTTGTAACTATCACCCTGTAATTTCCTCCTGTAGTTGCAGTATAAGATGATAGCGTGGCTCCCGAAATAAGGTTAGCTCCTTTTTTCCATTGGTAGGTTTTGTTAGTTCCTGTCGGGACATTCAACACAACGCTGCCGCCTGAACAAAAAGTTGTCGGACCGGCTGGTGTTATTGTTGCTGATGGAAGAGGATTAACTGTAACAGTAAGAGAGGATGTATTGTATATGCACGTACAATGGTCAACCACTGCTGAATATGCTCCTGATTCTTTAACATAGCCTGTCCAGGGATAAGTAATCGGAACTCCGTTTTTTTTCCAGGAAATATTACAAAAGGTTCCGGATGTCCCACTGATACCTATCAATACGCTGTCTCCCTGGCAAAATGTAGTAGGACCATAATTTACCACCTGGTGTGACCAGAATGAAATTCCAAGTGAAGCATAAGAAGTTGTATCGGAAGGACTAACAGCTCTCACCCAAAAACTAAAGGATGTGGGAGAAGGTGTAACGACAATGGAATCGCCAAATCCTAAAAAAGTATATACACCATTCCAGTAAGAAAACCATTGCCAATGGGCGCCCGGACCGAGAGAGCCTCCATTTGGTTTTAATACAGTGCTTGTTCCATAGCACACCGTATTTTTAAATACATTGCTCATAATTGAATATGCAGGTGATGTAACTAAGTTCTGAGAATATTTTGTAAGGAAATTTCCATTGAATGTCTGCGTGCCGGAACCCGGGTCAAAGTCTGTTGCATTGGTAACAAATCCTGATATATAAATGTTATTACCAGACATATCTGCAGCAATAGCATTTCCATAATCATAATGAGAGGAAGAACCTCCTGCTCCAAGCATCTTTATCCACATTAAACTGTATGCTGAATTATATTTGGCGATAAAAGCATCCATGTTGTAACCTGAGCCGGGAGAAGAGCTGGGAAGCTGCATATAGCCGGGGCCCAAATCAAAATCAGATGCTTCGTGAAAATACCCGGTTAAATAAATGTTGTTATTAACGTCCGTGGTCAGTGCATATCCTTCATCACTATAATTAGCCGAACCTATTTTGTATGCGCTCAGATAGTTTCCGGAAAAATCATATTCGGCAAGAAAAATATCTAAATATCCTGTTGAAGTCAGATTTTGAATACCGACACCCGGATCAAAATCATGGGTTCCTCCAAAACCTCCCGTCATGAGAATGTTACCGCCTGCATTATTAGCAATAGAATTAATTATAAAAGTCGAATACGAAACCGTTCCCCAGTTTTTTGCCCACACATAATTTCCGGAGGCATTATATTTTGCAATGAAATAATCAAAGCTTGCAGCGGTTAAATTAACTATTCCCGGCCCGGGATCAAAATCAGAAGTTCCGAAAAAGGTACCTTGGATGTATATATTATCAGAAGCATCTGTAAAAATAGTTCCGCCAGCCTCATCGGATGCTCCTCCCATGCTTTTCGCCAATATATAATTTCCCGAAGCATCATATTTTGCAATGAAGATATCTCCCGTCCCCGAAGATGTAAGATTATTCACAGACGCTGAAAAGTCAAAATCAACTGTTCCGTTGAATTGACCTGTAACATAAATATCATTTGAAGCATTTATATAAATACTGCCGGACTCATTGCCTGTTCCGCCAATTTGTTTGAGCCACACAAAATTCCCTGATAAATCATATTTGGCAATGTAAATATCTGTTCCACCTGAAGGATTAAAATTATGGATTGCAGATGAAGGATCAAAATCAATTGTATAATCAAATTCCCCTGAAATAAAAACGTTTCCAGCATTGTCTAAAGCCAATGTCTTGATCGTTGGTTGCAATGCAAACGCAGCGCCTTTTATGTGTTTTGCCCATTTGTGATTACCTGATGAATCATATTTGGCAAAAAAAATGTCTCCGTAAGTACCAACAGATGTCATTGTATCAAGACCGGGTCCCGGATCAAAATCCCTTGTTCCGTTGAACACTCCCGCTATATAAGAATTTCCAGAAGCATCAATTTTTAAAAAGTTTCCTCCTGTAGAATTGGCCCATTCATATTTTTGAGAGAATAAACTATTGGTAAAAAAAATAAAAGCGATCAGCCAATTATATTTTTTATTCATTTAATTTGTTTTAATCAGCTTAAGAATTTTTTTATTTTTTTCATTCATAATTACAGCAGCATATATTCCGTCCGATAGCTGAAAATCGTGAATTGTAAATTCAGAATTGGGGACAGTTTTTGATAAAACCAGGTTCCCGATCATGTCATAAATGTCAATGGATTTTTTTTCGTTTGCAGCATTTAAAATTTGAAAAACAAAATCGCCCGATGAGGGATTCGGAAAAACTTTTACATCAAAATTATTTTCTGATAAAATATTTTCTCCTTTTTTACACGGCACACTAACTGCCACAAGTGCTGAAACCCTTGAACACCCATTGCTGTTTGTTACCTGCACCCTGTAATTACCTCCTGTTGTTGCTGTATAATTTGATAAAGTTGCTCCTGAAATAAAATTGCTGCCTTTTTTCCATTTATATGTCAATCCTGCCCCGGAGTTTGCCTGTAATACTACACTGCCTCCTGCACAGAATGTTGTGGGTCCCTGGGGAGTTATTGTTGCAGCAGGAAGAGTATTTACTGTCACTGCTGTTGCGCTTCCTGATGTTTTAGAACATCCCGTGACAGTATTTGTTACTATCACCCTGTAATTTCCTCCTGTGGTTGCAGTATAAGATGATAGTGTTGCTCCTGAAATAAGATTAGCCCCTTTTTTCCATTGGTAGGTTTTGTTAGCTCCTGCCGGGACATTCAACACAACGCTGCCGCCTGAACAAAAAGTTGTCGGACCGGCTGGTGTTATAGTTGCTGAGGGCAGTGAATTTACAGTAACTGAAATTGCTGATGAAGCCACCGTACCACAAGAGTTAGTTAAATAACATGTATAGTTTCCTGTTGCTTTTGCATAATAAAAATAAGAAGTGGCTCCTGTTATATCAACTCCATTTTTCTTCCACTGGTAATTGTACCCGTTATTGACATAAAAAAAAACGCTGTCGCCATTGCAAAAAGAAGTATTGCCGGAAGAATAAATTGTTGAAACGGGCGGGTAGCAAACCGGGATGTATTCCCAAAGGTCGTTTTTAAAACTTCCTCCTTTGCCTGTTCCAATAAAACCCTTTCCTCCTATGCTGAAACAGGTTGCATCAGATCTGATTGTTCCGCCAAAATCAGTTTTTTGTGTCCATATATTTACAGAAGGATCATATTCCCACAAATCCTTGTAAATATATAAACCTGTTCCGGTACCAATGTATCCTTTATTGCCAACAGAAAATCCGACAGCTCCATACCTTGAAGGTCCCCCGAAGTCGGCTTTTTGAAGCCACGTATTTGTACCGGGGTTATATTCCCAAAAATCTTTTTTATAAACACCACCACCACCAGTGCCCGTACCGATATATCCCCTGTTACCGATATTAAAGCCAACCGCACTTGCTCTCGCAGTTCCTCCAAAATTTGCTTTTTGTGTCCATGCATTGTTCACCGGGTTATATTCCCAAAAATCATTATAAACAGTTCCTACTGTAGATCCGGTTCCTATATAGCCTTTGTTTCCGATGTTAAAACCAACTGCCCAATATCTTGCGGTTCCGCCAAAGTTTGCTTTTTGTGTCCACGTATTTGTTGAAGGATCATATTCCCACAAATCATTCTTCAACTTGCTTCCGCTTAATGTTGAGTCACCCAGCCCGATATACCCTTTGTTGCAGATGCTGAATCCTGCTGCATGTCGTCTCAGGCCTCCGCCAAAGTTTGCTTTTTGTGTCCATGCGTCAACACCAGGCATGTATTCCCAAAAATCATTATACAACCCGGTTGCTTTCGATCCTGTTCCTATGAATCCGCTGTTTCCAATAGAAAAACCCACAGCAGCAAATCTTTCAGTTGTTACAGGGATATTTGTTTTCAGTGTCCATGTATTCGCAACAGGATCGTATTCCCACAAATCCCTGTGAGGGTTATAATAAGGTTCTCCCGTTCCGATATATCCCTTGTTTCCGATACTGAAACTTGCTGCGCTGTACCTGCTGATTGTTGTAAAACTTGCCTTTTGAGTCCAGCTATTAGAAGCAAGATCATATTCCCAAAAACTATTGTTGACAATCCCGCAAGCAATATATCCTTTATTACCAATGCTGAAACTTGATTCAGCAAATCTTTGAATTGCAGAAAAGCTCGCTTTTAACGTCCAGTTATTTGTGGCAGGATCATACATCCACATATCAGCAGCTAATGAAGTGTCAGATTCTAAACCGGGTCCGATGAATCCATAAGACCCAATACTAAAACCTGTAGCCGAATGCCTGCTAACCCCCGAAAGATTTGCTTTTTGCGTCCAGCCATCTGTTGCAGGATTGTACTCCCAAAAATCATTAAGGCTGGTTCCCGTAACACCGGAATAACCGGTTCCGATATATCCTTTGCTGCCAATGCTGAATCCAACAGCTAATTGCCGTATAACTCCTCCAAGATTAGCTTTTTGTGTCCATGTATTAGTAACAGGGTCATACTCCCAAAAATCATTTCTGTTATTTCCATCGGAACCGGTTCCGATATATCCTTTACTATTTATAGAGAAACCAACTGCACGGCTTCTTGCAGTTCCTCCGAAATCAGCCTTTTGAGTCCATATATTAGTGGAAGGATTATATTCCCAGAAGTCTTTCAAATAAGTGGCATCCTTTCCCGTTCCAATATATCCATATCCCCCTATACTGAATCCGACTGCTTCAACTCTTGGTTGCATAAAGCTGCCTGAAGGAACATTTAATCCAATCGCATTTTTTTCTGTCCATGAGTCAGGAGCCTGGGCATTTGAAAAATCAACAATGAGCAAAGCGAAAATGAATGTGATTATTTTTTTCATTGAACCAGGGATAAAGGTTTGTTATCCGCTTCAAAATTAAACTCAATAAACTTACTGTGCAATACTACATTAATACGATTTTGATAAACGTTAAAAATTGAAAAGCCGGGTAAATGAGCTACTAAATTATTGTGATTTTCTTTATTACAACTTCATCTTTATTTCGAACAATTAAACAATAAATCCCTTTTGCAAGGGTTGATTCTTTAACCACAACTGTTTCATCATTGGTTTCAAATCTTTTCACAACTTTTCCAATTTCATCGGTCAATTCAATTTGTATCGGGGAAGATGGTAGTTTTAAAAATTTAATGGTGAACTCGCCCAAGTTAGGATTCGGGTAAACAGTAAAATCAAGCACACTTTCCCCCTCTTCCACCTTCACACTTTCCCCTTCTTTACACGGCACACTAACTGCTACCAAGGCAGAAACTTTTGAACACCCATTGCTGTTTGTTACCTGCACCCTGTAATTACCTCCTGTTGTTGCTGTATAATTTGACAAAGTCGCTCCTGAAATATAGTTGCTTCCTTTTTTCCATTTGTATGTTAATCCTGCCCCGGTATTTGCCTGTAATACTACACTTCCTCCTGCGCAAAATGTCGTGGGTCCCTGTGGGGTTATGGTTGCGGCAGGAAGAGCTTTAACAGTTACTGTTATTGCACTTCCTGTTGTTTTGGAACAGCCTGTTACAGTATTTGTAACTATCACCCTGTAATTTCCTCCTGTGGTTGCCGTATATGATGATTGCGTTGCTCCTGAAATAAGGTTGGCGCCTTTTTTCCATTGGTAGGTTTTGTTAGTTCCTGCTGGTGCATTTAAAACGACACTGCCGCCTGAGCAAAATGTTGTGGGGCCGGCAGGGGTTATTAACGCTGATGGAAACGTGGCAGCAGGAACAGTAAACGGAAAAGTTTGGGTGCAACCGAACCACCACGGAGCATTATAGTCAGTCATTTGAAAACTTATTACGAAAGTATAATTTCCGGGTAGTAAATTATTTACAACTAAAGGCGAAGTTTCACCCGTGTTGTATTCAGTTGAGATAACTGTCCAGCCGGCCAGGTTGTTCACTGTCAAACTTCGCTGCCAATACCAGTCAGGTATATTGCCAATCGAAACGGAACCATTATCCAATGAATTACATGAAGGAGTTATAGTAAAAGAAGGATTAACGGGAGGTGTTTCAATCATTGTAACGGCATCAACACCGGTGCATCCGGCAGCATCAGCAATGTTAACCACTACATTTGAACCTGCACAAAGGTTGATAATAGACGTCCAGCCGGGGTTTGGCTGATCAGGAACTACAGTTCCAAAATTGCTTGTAAAAGTGTATGGAGGTGTTCCATTTATCCACACAGGGTTTATAATCAACATACCATCACATGCTCCGCCATGACATGGAAAAATTGTGTTAGGAACCGCCTGTATAAACGGGGTGCATTGTCCATTGCATAAACGTACAGCAATAGAAAATAAAAAAACCGGGAGCAATAAATTTTTTTTCATAACATTAGAATTTAAAATTTAAAATTAATTTTTGTTGCCGTCTTAAAACAGGCAACGGCTTTAATTTGCAACATCTGGTTATGCTGCAAAATTAACCCAATGTTAATGCTTTACAATACGACAATAATACGATTTTATGAAACTAAACCGTTGCCATTACCCATCATAAACACTCAATGCAACAAAGATTTTTTGATACTAACCCTTGTAGGCAGCAGGTTAAAAACAACAATTCAGAAAAAAAAAAAAAAAAATTACTTTTGGTTGAAATAAAAAACCAAAACAATGAAAATAAAGAATGTTACTGCGTACTATAAAAATTAACAAATGGCTAAGAAACTAGTGAAAATGAATTCTGATTTTGGTATATACTCTGACACCCCGTTCCTGGACAGATTCCAAAAAACATTGACTCGCATTCTGAATTTTTTCTTTTTGAACTATATCGCTATTATCGTTCGCGATTTAGTCTTTTCTGTATTAATTATTTTACTCTTTACATATCAATTGCGATTACTTTCGAAAAGTATTTTTGCTGATATAAATCGGGAAAAGAAATCCTGAATAAAAAAGTTATAAAACTTTAAACCTTCCCTTTGTACCCGGCAGGGTTTCCGTTTTCGTGATTCTGACGCAAGGATTTTTTAATTCCGGGATGCAGGTTGCTTTATTTCACTATCAAACACTTTTTCATCACTGTATAATTTTCAGAAGTGATTCGCAGGAAATAAATACCGGCATCAGCATTTGTAATTTTGATGCGGTCATTTACATTCACTTCCTTTTCAAAAATTATTTTCCCCGAAGGATCATACAGCTGCTTTTATAGTTCCGGGTTGAATGATATTGTTTGTAACAAGGTAAAATGTTCCGTTATTCGGATTGGGATAAATGCTCATTTTCTGCATCTCAAAACCTGAGGTATCCGAAACCCCGACAGGGTTGCCAGAAGGATTGCGCTTATAATATATTTCATAATTCCCGTCACGCACATCCTGCCACAGAATATGCACAACCTGTCCTGAAACAGATACAGAAGGATGTTCTGAACCATCATTGGCAAACGTAAGCCGTGTATCTGTGCCCCAGCTTATGCCTGCATCAGTTGAGATTTTATAATATACCTCCGTATCCCCGTCACGCTCATCCCACCACGTAACATGCACATTTGAACCGGATGCTGTTACAGAAGGATGAAACGAACCTCCGGCACTATTGGTCAGGCGTGCATCCGTTCCCCAGCTTATTCCCCCATCCGGGGAGCGTTTGTAATAGATCTCCGAATTGCCGTCACGGTTATCGTACCAAACCACGTGTACTTCGGAACCCGATGCCCATACTGAAGAAGAGAATGAAATAAGGGGATTATTCGTGAGCCGTGTATCGGCTCCCCAGCTTAAGCCTCCGTCTGCTGAACGCTTGTAATAGATCTCCGGGTTCCCGTCACGGTATTCTTCCCACGTAACATTTACGATTGAACCAACCGCTGAAACGGAAGCGAATATGGAGCCGGCAGTATCATTGGTCAGCCGTGTGTCTGGTCCCCAGCTTATACCCCCGTCCGGTGAACGTTTGTAATAAATCTCCGTATTCCCGTCACGCGAATCCTGCCATATAACATTCACAACTGAACCTGCTACCGATATGGAGGGAAATTGTGTATGAGAAGTATCATTCGTCAGCCGTGTGTCTGGTCCCCAGCTTAACCCTCCATCAACTGAACGTTTATAATAAATCTCAAAGTTACCATCACGGTCATCCATGGATATGACATGTACCTCCGCACCGGATACCGCTAAAGATGCAAACCACGAAGTGCCGGCACTGTTTGTTAACCGCGTATCTGCACCCCAGCTTACTCCTTCGTCAGGCGAGCGTTTGTAATAAATCTCAAAGTTACCATCGCGCTCGTCATACCAAACAGCGTGCACTATGCTTCCGCTTGCAGCTATGCTTTTATAATTAAATGCGGTGAAAGAAATAGCAGGGTCGAAAGTAAAGCGTAAATCAGGCTGCCATTGAGCCGTGATTACATGTACCGAAAACATTGCTGCTGCGAGTAATAATAATTTTTTCATCTGTATTTGTTTTATTTATCTGCGAGTTTTCCTGTCTCAAAGGATGTTCTTGTATTGATTTAAAATCAAAGTTATGATTTTCAGAGAACTGGATTCATGCAAGGCTAAAGCTTTTTCCATAATGCAACTTTTTCCCGTTTCTGTGCATCTTTTAGCATGTGATATATATCAATAACTAAAAAGCATAATGAAATCAACAGCTACCATAGTAATTTATTTACTTTCCCTTTACAGTTTTAATTTTTGCCATGCACAACGTGCTAACGTTTGGCATTTCGGTAACCAGGCAGGACTTGATTTTAACAGCGGTTCCCCGGTGGAGATTTTAAATAATCCCATGTACTCACTGGAAGGAACAGCTTCGATATGCGACTTGTCGGGTAACATTTTAATGTACACCAACGGGGGAGTTCTTGCCATAGGGACCAACAAAGGCGCTATATGGAACAGCCAGGATTCCATCATGCCCAATGGCGACCTTGATTCGGCAAGCGGGTGTTACAGCTCTGCACAGTCTTCCCTCATTGTCCCTGATCCCGGAAACTCAAATCAATATTATGTGTTTACAACCGATTGCCAGGAACATGGAATGGCAGGAGGCCTCCGGTTTAACCTCGTGGACATGACGCTGGATAACGGGCTGGGGGATGTTGTGGTAAAAGATTCTCTTTTAATCAGCAGCGTGAACGAATCCATTGCAGGGATAAGGCATGCAAACGGAACAGATTACTGGGTGGTAGTGCATGGTGTGGGCACAATGGATTTTTATTCCTTTCACATATCTGCAGCAGGTATTTCAGCCCCAGTGGTAAGCAGCACCGGCAATTGGGCATTCCAATCTTCAGGGCAATTGGCCGCTAATTGCAGCGGTGACAAGCTTGTGTATGCAGCGTATCAAACCATGCTGTTTGACTTTGATAACAATACCGGTATCATTTCTAATTATATTGATTTGGGATTTGATGCTTTCGGATGTGCCTTTTCACCTTCGGGAAGATATTTATACATGTCATCACTGGGCTTTACTTCTGAAATAAAACAGTTTGATCTGTATGCGGCAAACATTCCTGCAAGCGCCCAGCTTGTAGGGCAAACCTCTCTTCACAATATAGGTAATATTGCTTTGGGACCTGACCATAAAATTTATATCTCACGGAGTGGGGCCTATTACCTCGGTACAATAAATAATCCTGAGCTTGCAGGGGCTGCATGCGGCTATGTTGGCAACTCCGTTACATTGACAAGGGAATCGCAATATGGTTTACCCAATTTCGTAAACACATTTACCGGTGAATGTACTATGACGGGGATTGTGCAGAATGTAAATACACATGAGTCTTTAATAGTTTACAATAAAGATGAAAAGCTTATTCATATTTATTTTAATAAAATAAAACCGGTAACAATTGAGGTAAGAGATGTAACCGGACGAACCATCATTTCTGAAAACGTTACAGGTGGTTCAGAAACAATTGTTAATGTGAGTTCCATATCCAAGGGAATTTATACAGTGGATATTTCAGGAAAGGATAAAAATATTTCTGGAAAGAAAATATTTATTTATTAGGTTTTATCCGGCAGACCGGGGCGGGCTGCGAACTGTCAGTATGCGGGGGTCATTTCTCTTTTATTTTTTATAATGTCATAATCATTATTGAAAATATCTGATATTTCAGACGATGGATTCATAGAGTTGCAAAAGATGAAGCTGGCACTTCCCTGTAAGATGCACTTGTTATAAATGATGCCAGAAATCTCAAAGCAAATAAAAAAAATTTTCCGGCAAGAAAATGCAGCTAACTTTGTTAACGCATTTTCAATATGAATCTAAATGATATTGTTCAGGCCAGGCTGATCAGCCAGCAAATTGCAGGAACAAAATTAAAAACTGCAAAAGAAATTGTCGGCTGGATGGGCGCTATGCAGGCGCAGGATTATAACATGGCTAAATGGGCTGTGGGTGTGCGGCTTCCCGGCTCCACCGATAAGATGATAGAAGCTGCGCTCAGCAACGGTGAAATATTAAGGACACATGTGCTGAGGCCGACCTGGCATTTTGTTTTGCCCGGAGATATTTATTGGATGCTTCAGCTAACAGCGCCCCGCATTAAAGCCTCGATGAAATCAAGGCATAAAGCGCTGGGGTTGTCTGCAAAAGTTATCGCAAAGAGCAACAGCGTTATCGGGAAAGCATTGGAAGGCGGTAAACACTTAACCCGCGATGAATTAACGAATGAACTGAAAAATGCGAAAATAAAAATGGACATGCACAGCAAGATTCACCTGTTGCTGATGGCTGAATTGGATGGCATAGTTTGCAGCGGTTGTATAAAAGATAAAAAGCAAACGTATGCACTATTGCAAGACAGGGTGGTTCAGAAAAATAAAATTTTAAGCAGGGAGGAAGCTATGGTTAAGCTTGCTCAAAGATATTTTACAAGTCATGGCCCTGCCACGGTACAGGATTTTGCCTGGTGGTCCGGCTTAACGGCTGCTGATGCAAAACATGCGCTGGAAATGACAGCACCGGATTTTATTTCAGAAAAAATAAATTCACAAACATATTGGTTTGACAAATCAATTTCTATTCCCCGGAATCCCGGATCTTCCGTTTACTTATTGCCTGCTTACGATGAATACCTTATCAGCTACACAGACAGGAGCGCAGCCCTTTATAAAATGGCCGTTCCGGAGAATGTAATATTCAAACCTGTTATCGTTGTGAACGGGCACGTTACAGGATTGTGGAAACGCATGCTGAAAAAAGATAAAGTGATTGCAGAGACACAATTTTTCAAGCCTCCTGCTAAAGCTGCAAAGAGCCGGATCGCAAAAGCAACAGAATCATTCAGCAATTTTTTTATGTCCTGAAAAAATACCCTATAGGTAAAACAGGGGGAGAATGATAATAATTTCAGGGAAAAGAAAATTGATTGCCTTATGACAATCTTTCAAAAATTGTCTGTTTTAAATTTACCTTTGTAAAGCATCATTATCGCCAATGTACGACTCTCTTATTAAATACATCAACAGTTTCGCTTCTGCCCCACTTACCGAAAGCGGGATTGAAGTGATTAAAAAAACTTTTATACCAAAGAAAATAAGAAAGAAACAATACTTATTGCAGGAAGGCGAAGTGTGCAAATACATGGCGTTCGTAGTTAAAGGAGCCATGCGGCAATACAGCGTGGATGATAAAGCCGCAGAACATATTGTTCGCCTTTCAATTGAAAACTGGTGGGCGGGAGACCGCGAAAGTTTTACGATGCTTACTCCTTCAATATATAACATTGATGCGTGGGAAGATACCGATGCGCTGCTCATCACAAAAGCCGACATGAGCCTGTTAAATCAAATTCCTGCTGTGATTCAAATGACAAGGAAGCTGGACGACAATCATGCTTTTGCTTATCAAAAAAGATTGAATGCTTACATTAGTTTGTCCGCTGAACAACGCTATGAAGATTTTGCAAAACAATATCCTGAATTCCTGCAGCGCTTTCCTCAACACATCATTGCTTCATACCTCGGTATTACCAAAGAAACACTCAGCCGTGTTCGCAGGCATGCAGTGAAGAAATAAAGTTTCTGCTTTCTGACAATGTGTTTATTTATATTTTATCATCATTTGCCTGCGCTCACCCCCTTTCACAAGCTGGCTAAAAAGTCTACCGGACTTTTTCCCTCTAAAGGGAACAGCGCAAGCAAGTCCCCTTCAGGGGATTTAGGGGGTTTCCGTTGACTTTTGTCAACAGAATTTTCTAACATTTATCATCGTTTTCCGCCCGCTCTTCGTTGCAATTTTGTCCCGATAAAAATCGGGATGAATTTTAATAAATAATACAATGAAAAAGAAAATCAGTTTCACAGCACAAGGCCGCAGAGCCGACATCGGTGAATACATCATCAACCGCATGTTACCAAACAGGTATGCAGACGCAGTAGGTCCGTTTGTATTCCTTGACCATGTTCTTCCTGCCAAACATTCGCCTTCCGAACAGCTTAAGAAAGCAAACGGAACCGGTGCGCACCCGCACAGGGGTATTGCAACATTAACTTATATACTTAAAGGTGAAGCCGACCATCTTGACAGCAAAGGTCATCATGCCATAGTACATTCTGGCGGAGCACAGTGGATGAAAGCCGGGAATGGAATCATCCATGATGAAGTGGTGAATGTTGATTCTCAAACCAACGACCTAAGTACTCATGCTATGCAGTTCTGGATCAATCTTCCGTCAAAGAATAAATCCGAGGCACCGGAATATATTCCCCTGCAGGCGAACGATATTCCGCAACAGGAGTTGAGCGATGAAAGAGGATGGGTTAAAGTAATTGTTGGTGAATATGAAAAGTCAGCTTCTGAAATTCCGAATTACTCAAAACAGTTTTTATATCACATCCACCTCGAAGGAGGAAAGCATTTTTCAATCGAAACAGAAAACGGGTTGGAATACGCTGTCTTTCTTCCCCTGCATAACGCAATGATAAACAACACTGAATATCACCAAGGAGAATTCATTGAGTTCGACAGAAATGGCGGAACCATTGAAATCAATAACAACTCCAAAGATGCCATTGACATTATGCTGTTCGGAGGTGAAAGATACGCTGAGCCAATTGTTGCACAAGGTCCGTTTGTAATGAACAGTGACGTTGAAATTGCACAGGCATACAGAGATTTTCACGCAGGTAAATACGGACAGATAAATTACAATCGTAACAAATAAAAATAAATAATATGGAAACTACACAAGTAATAACAATCCCGATAGCTATCGGGAAAAAATGGGTCATTGACCCGATGCACAGCCAAATTGGATTCAAAGTAAAACATCTCATGTTTTCAAATGTAAGGGGAACATTCAAAGAATATGATGCAGACATTTATTCTGACGAAGCAGATTTCACCAATGCTGAAATTAACTTCCGCATTAATCCTGCATCCATAAACACAGGCGATGAAAAAAGAGATGCTCATTTAAGGAGCGCTGATTTTTTTGATGTGGAAAATTTCAAAGAAATAAATTTTATTTCCGGCACGTCTGAAAAAGGCACCAACGATGGCAGATATACATTAGTTGGCGACCTCACAATGAAGGGAGTTAAAAAGCAAATCAAATTAGATGTTGAATTTAACGGAATGATGAAAGACCCGTGGGGAAGTCACAAAGCAATATTCAATGTCACGGGCAAGATCAATCGCAAAGACTGGGGATTGAATTGGAATGCTGCTTTAGAAACAGGCGGGGTGCTTGTAAGCGAAGAAGTCTGGATTAATTGTGAAGTGCAATTGACAAGACAATCCGCTGAAAATCCGTTATAAAAAATCCCGATAATTCATTTTCTATAATGTAAACGTAATGACCCACAATCAAAAAAGGCTCTCCATAAACGAGAGCCTTTTGCGGTCGGGACGGTTCTTATTTTCTTTCTCCTGTTTGCATTCTTTTGCACCAATTACATTGATTTTTAAAAGATTAAGGCAATTTACCTTTGCAAACAAAAGCAAGGAAATGCGGCAAATGTTTTACCCAATGTTTTACCTAAATCATAAACAACTTAAAAAAATAAAATCATGTCATCCATAAAAATAATTTACCGAAAAGATAAATCCAATAATAATAACGAACATCCTCTTTATTTAAGGATTACAAAACACCGTAAATCAAAATACATATCTCTCCAAATATATTTGAAACCTGAACATTGGGATATTAAAGAAAGTAGAGTCAAAAAATCACATCCGAATTCCCAAAAATTAAATCATTACATCCGTAAAAAAGTTTCAGATGCTGAAGGGGTAATATTAGAAATGGAAACCAATAATAGGTTCCTGACACCTCAGAAAATTAAAGATCACATCATGGGCCATATTTCGGATAGTTTTATAAAGTTTGCCGAACGTAATTTGGTTGAACTGGAGAATAATAAACAGTTTGCAACATTGGATAAAGCATGTTCTGTCCTCTCTAAAATTAAAGCTTTTTTAAAAGGAAATGATTTAAGATTTGATGAAATCACAGTAAATTGGTTGAAGAATTATGAGCTATACTTACGAGTGGAATTAAATAACAAAACCAATACTGTGTATTCAAACTTAAAAGTTATCCGTAAACTTATCAATGCTGCAATAAGTGAAGAAATCTTTCCCCAGGAAAAGAACCCTTTTGTCCGTTTTAAATTCAAATGGGAAAGTGTAAAAAAGGAATACCTGACAGAGGACGAATTGCTTGCTTTAGAGCAGCTGAAATTAGAATCTGGAAGCAGAAAAGATCATCATCGCAATATGTATGTTTTCTCTGCATACGTTGGAGGGCTTCGTATTTCGGATGTCTTGCAGCTTCGATGGAAAAATTTTGACGGTGAAAAAATTATTGTTCAAACTCAAAAAACAGGCAGCGTTATTTCAATAAAGCTCCCCTTTAAATCAATTGAAATGTTAATGCAGTATAAACGTGAAGAACAACAACCAGACGATTTTATTTTCCCAATTTTTAAAAAAGAAAATGATTATAGTGACAAGCGGGTTTTGTTTCGTGCCATCTCTTCAGCAACAGCTTACACTAACAGTGACTTGAAGGACTTTGAAAAAATTCTTGGATTTAATAAACATATTCATTTTCACACCAGTCGTCATACTTGGGCAACCCGTGCTCTTATGAAAGGAATAAGAATTGAATATGTATCAAAATTGATGGGACACAAATCTATAAAAACCACACAGATTTATACGAAAATTATTAATGAGGAATTAGATAAAGCTATGGAAGTTTTCAATTAATGAGACGAGTTGCTTTACATTGGCCTCTGACAAATGTTGAGACGAACGTGTGTTTGAGTGTAAATCACCCTTGTAGAAAAGGCTTACTGTTTATTTTTTTGTGAAATGAAAAAGAAAAATTACTTTGACTTAAAATAAACAACGTCTGAAAAGTCTTTTGCTAACGATTAGAAGGTATTTGTTTTTAGTTGTGCTCAAAATATAAATCTTTCAAAAAGTAAAGCCCTCTTGTACCATAAATATTTGCGATTTCATTAGAGATTAAATCTAGTTCTCTATCATCAAAAGAATATAATGTGTTAATTAATTCAATTATGTGATCTTGTTTATGTGTCGGAGTAGATATGTCTAAAAGTTTTAAATATAATTCCCCAATATCTTTTGCTGTTTGTTTATTTAGTTTAGTTTTAATTATCCTTACAAGTTCTTCTATCAGTTCACTTGATAGAAAACCTTCCTTCATGAATTTTATTGATTCTTCAAGTAGCAGTTTTATTTTCTCATTTATTTCATCGGTAAATGACATTAATCGTGCTAAACCTGCGATTGTAGAATTAAGCTGATCCCCGCTTTTAATTTTTAAAGATGTAAAAATTGTTTCCCATAGATTTAAAATGATTTCATTTTTCTTCATGCCTTTGATGTACTCTTCGTTTTTTGAGAAAAAGTGAATTAATTCTGATATTGCAGCAGGAGTACAATTTCTTAAAAAATACTCTAATAAACTTCCCTTTTCATATTTTTCAATCTCCCAAATAATTGCAACTCCAATATGTTCACTTACCGAATTAAAATTCTTCTTTATTGCTTTTTCATAATTAGGTCTCATTTTAAGATACAAATCTTGATTAAAATTTGACCTGAAAGTGTAAGCACTCATAAAACCTGTCCAAAGATCATTCTCCATCTTATGTATTTGATCAATTTCAGAATTGGTCCAGTAATAATCCAAGAAGTGAAATTGGTTTAAATAAAATCCAAATAAAATGAAACCATCAATGTTTGGTTTGTTTAATATGTTTTGATAAATGGATTTAGTTTTTTCATCCCACTTGATTTTTTGAACATCCTTATCTTTATATTCTACTCTGGCTTTGCGTAAAGCTGTATAAATTATTGCTGTAATAAGTCTGCCAAAAGGAGAATTTAAAGGATGATCAACATAACGTCCATCTGGCAGTGATTCTTCTTTCTGAATATATTGCGATAAATTATCTAAAATTGACATGGCTTTTGGAATTAATCTCACATCAAAAGCCTTAATATCGTCTTGGGTACCCACTTGGATAAGTTCACCAATTGAGGCAATTACCCACTCTCGAGTAACCTTTGGAAATTGTTCTTCAATGATGAAAGCATTTTCAGCAAACTTTTTAGTGCTAATGAATTCATTTATAAAATTAAGCAATATTTCCCAATCAAATAAATTATTGCGGTTCCATGCATCCTTAAAACCAAGTATTATTCTCGAAATGTATGTAAGCTGCAGAATATTAAATTCAAGCAGAGATGAAATAAATTTATTAGGATTTTCAGCTATTGAATTTTGCAGCTGATCTGCATAGGTATAAATGGGAATATCTTCAAATTTTACTGGTTTATATGCTTTTAAAAAATCAATTATTTCTTTATTACTTTTTTGAAATAATTCAAGTGCCATAAATGAACGAGTATCAGAGGTTAATACCCCTGAAGTTTCCTCCCTTGATTCTTTAAGGTCTGTATAATTAAGTTTATCCTTTAATTCATTTATTTTTGAATCGAAATATGAATCACCAGCAAAGCTTGAATAAATTCGGTATCTATAATATTCCTGATCTTTAGGTTCATTATATTTAACATTAATACCATGCTCTACAATTTTTTCAATATTTTGTTTTTCATCTAAAGTAAATTTTTGACCATATTTTTTTAATATAGGATATGTTTCATTAGCATATGAGAATTCTAACAAGTAGTTTACAGCCGAAGTGTCTTTTAATAATTTCCAGAAATAACTATGCAGATCATCCCAGAAATTGTATATCAGGAAAAAAATTAATCGTTTAAATATTGATTGAGCATATTCCTGCGTAAGATATTTTTCTATTACAATTTTAATTTCATCTGCGTTTTTTTTGCCTTTTGCAATTAAGATTTCTTTTAAAACACTTGTGAATACTTTTGCCACCCCACCGTATGAATATGTAGGTTCCTT
>DATEMK010000136.1:0-2063 GCA_035275625.1 Bacteroidia bacterium | reverse complement strand
GACAGGTAATAAACAGCATCAAGAATATTTGTCTTGCCGCTTGCATTATTTCCTGTCAGGCAATTCACACCCCTGCCAAAATCAATTTGCGCTTCAGCATAATTCTTAAAATTCAGCAGTTGGAGGGAGCTTAAATACATGGTAAATGAATTACAAAAGTAGATGAATTGTCTGAAGAAAATTTGAAAAGAACCTTATTTCATTCATTCATAAAAACCTTTGTCAGAAAAACATCTTTTTTTATTTTCCTGAGTAAATAAATTTCGCTCTTATCATTTGCTGAAATATATGAACCCGGTATTATGGCATTAGTGCCGGAATCAGGTTCTTTATTTATTAATATTTTTCTTTTTACTTTATTGCTGTCCACTGCAGTATAAATTACCACTGTTTTATTAAGTTTTCCTGAACCAACGCCTTCAAACTCATTTGGTTTACGCTGAAGATTTTCAGGTAATTCATTATAGATGAAATAACTTTTATTATTGTGATTCAAAATTGCGAAACCGGTGTATTTATAATTGCCATCTCCGCTGTACTGGTCTTTTCTGATTTTATGAATATCAGTTATTGCATGGCTGCTGTCCATGTCAATAGTAATAATATTCCCGATCTCATATTCTTCATCAACGGTGATTCCATAAAACTTAGCCGTAGTCTTCAGCCTGCTTTCAAAAACAATTTTTAACCCGCTTTCACTAATGGGTATAATGGCTACGGGGATGCATGAAGATAAAGAAAAATCTCCCTCAAGGTTGCCTTCCCCCATTTTAAACGGAACAATACTTTCTCTTATTAAAGAGTGATTTTTAGTATTTATCTGCGCAATATAAAGTCCTTTTGCATACCTCGATACTGAGTTCAAAGTATAGGGCGTTACCAGGTTAATCCGTTTCTGCTTGTCAATAAAGGATTTGAAAAAATTAGACAGAAAAATGGGATTACTCGAAGCCCTTGTCAGTTCTATTATTTGAGAATGATCAGCTTCAGGCGAATAAAAGTTTACACTCCATTTTACATGCCTGTTTCCCCTCTTGCTTCGTGTTAAACGGTATAAATTGCAATCATCATCAATAGTAGAATTTACCAAATAACCTTCAGCATCCTCCAGCACAAAATTCTGCGAACGGGTTTTGTTTGCTGAATAATCAAAGTGATCAATATTAATATAAGATGTATCTCTTACTCGTTTAAATCCATACGAGAGAAATTCATTAAATTTTTTTCTGTTGATAACCGAAAAGCTGCCTGCCTTCTTTTCATTTTTGCCTTCTGAGGTATCAATTAACTTAGTGTCCCCTATTTTTTCACCGCGCCTGTTGAATGTGATCATTTCCAGTCTTTCAGCCAGGTTCTTTTTATCAAAATAAGAATAGAAAATCCGGAATGTATCATTGCCTGTAAACAACGTTTCAAGGCTATACTTAACGGAATCTTTGGATGGCAATGGAATTCTAATGAGAACATCTCTCTTTAAAGAGTCTCTGTCATAAACATCAACATAATAAGCCTCATAGTGATTTCGAAATGCATAAAGATACTTACTATCCATACTGTGCAGTTCAAATGTACCTTCATCATAAGCTACAATCTTGTCTCCGGTACTGAATTCCACAGATTGGGACTTAGCATTGATGATTGAGATTACACATAAAATAAATAAGAATAAATATTTTATCCTCACAGTTAAGAAAGTTTTTTTCATCATTATATGCATTCTCACAACTTATTTTCAGCGAATGTATAAATTAATTAAAAAATAAAATAGCATTCTCCACCCAAATTAGCAACGACAATTAATTCACACAGTTGTGAATTATTTTACTCACCGGCTGTATTTTCATCATCAAAACAAAAAAAATAGAACCCGAAAAAAAGCTGTCTAGCATTTTTTAATCCTGCATATCAGTTAAGCTCTTAAATCAAAACGTGTCCCGAAGTATCGGAAGTTCAGATAAAGATTATCGCCATATTTCTCCCCATTTTTTTCATGGCACGTTTATTTAAAATGCTTAACCATATAACAAATTTTAAAAATATTATTAACAATTTAAATTTAAAAA
>DATEMK010000135.1:0-2746 GCA_035275625.1 Bacteroidia bacterium | reverse complement strand
GTGGATGTGGGCGCATCAACCGTTAGCATGCTTGAAGGATTATCTTCACCAATACCCACCTTATCAGAAAAATATCCTCTTCCTGTAAAATAACCTCCCCAGTTATCAGTGCCGGTAGCATATCCATAAACTCCAATGTTTCCATAATTTCCTGATGCCTTTCCATACAATCCTATGTTTCTGTCTGTAATTGCCGAAGCTCCCGAAATAAGTCCATTTGCAATACCATACACACCATAGTTAGTGCCTCCGGCATTGTTTCCTCTGTTCCAGCCAACTACTCCCGCCCCAAAATCGCTGGCGGCTTCTTTTACTCCCAATACTCCCATATAGCTCAATCCTGTTGGAAGATTTGAAATGCTGCTGCCCGATGCAAGATAATGTGCGCCAAGATATCCGTTAGCACGGGTGGCAGAACCTCCATAAACTCTTGAACGCATCGCAGCACGCACCTGGTCCTGCGTAATAGTTGTCGGCACCGAAAAATAAGTATAAAGCCGTGAGTAGGAATCAGGAGTTACCGCCATTCCGGCATAACCTGCTGAGTTAATAGTCATGCGCGTGGAATTGTTGGTTTTGAAGCGCAGATCATTTCCATCGGTAGTGCCTACAAAATTTGATGTGGTTGTTCCTGCATTTCCGGTAAGCGACCACTGAGAGAAAGCCTGCGAAGCAATCAGCGTACAGGCAATTGAAAGAATTTTTGTTTTCATATTATTTTGATTTTTTGAGTGTTAATAAAATTTTTGTTTTGTTTTATGGTTCAATATTATAACTACCTTGTTGATGAATAATTAGTTAATGAGTAAGCGTATGAATTAATGAGTAAACGGTAAGAAAAGATTTTGAAGAAGCTTGAAAGCTTCGTCCCGATTGTATTGCAGAACATTATTTCAGAAGAATTATGAGCAGGATGATCACAACAACCAGGATAATTGCTTCAAAATAATTGTTATAGAATTTTTTAATTGACTGCATAATTTTCCGGGAATAAGATATACTGGCCGAACTTAAGTGCAGAAAGGAAATTGTTCAGTGATTGATAATTAACTTTTGAGCCTTCGTCTTAATGTCGGACAATGAGTTTTTGAGTAATCATTTTGCCTTTTGTATTTACACTGACGAAATAAATTCCGTTTTGCAAATCATTAACAGTAACAGTTTGCTGCGATGAGTTGTTGTCAATTAATTTATGCTTTACAATTTTTCCGTTGGTGTCAATTATTCTTATCTCATCTCTGACATCCAATTGTTTACTGCTTACTGTCAATTCATTTGTTGCAGGATTGGGAAATAACTCGATCTTTATTTCAGAAATAATATTGTCAGATATTAATTCTTCTGAGGCTGCCCGCGGTGATGTCGCTCCGTATTTTCTAATGTGCCACCTGTATTCAACATCAAAGGGTGATGAAGATTCAGTTCCGTGAATGGCTCCGCAAAATGCAACTTCTGAAGTGGAACTGTTAATTGAAATTGCACCCAGGTAAATCTTTGCGTAGTTGTAGCCTGCCGGAGTGGAGGTGGTCAGGCTTTCGGTCCATATTACACTACCGTTAGAAACATCAAACTTTTTTATTTTGGGACAACCTGATTGATTATCATAAAATGTTGAAAACAATGAAGTGGTTGAAAAAACTTCGAATGTAAAAAACTGCGTAGTTGTTTCAGTTGAGGTATGACTCCATTGCAAAGTTCCTGAAGAATTGTATTTGTAAATGCGGTAATTATAAGCGCCTATTCCGGTTGAGCCCGCAAAATCACATCCTGTATAAATATTATTGTGCTCTTCCCGGAGGGTAACATCATTAGGATAATAATTTACTTCGGTTGTAAATCTATCCCATATTTTTGTTCCGGTTGATTTTAATTTAACAGTTACAATTTTACCGGAATACGTCTGGGGAGGTACATAACGATATAATGAATTGGAAAAATAAAGAACACCTGCCGAAGTACATTCGATCTTCGGGGAATTTGAAAAATTAAAATTTGCCGGAGGCGCATAAAACTTTTTCCATTGCATTACTCCTGCACTACTTATGCGTGCATACATAATAAAGGTATTTGATGAATTATCTTCTGCTCCGGCAATAACAGTAACATTCCTGTTCAGGTCAATACACATATCAGATGCATCCGATATGGTTGTGTCAAGGACTTCCGGCACCGGTGTAGTATAAATTACCGTTCCCGAAGAATTATATTTTCTTACAAAAATCTCTTCGTTGCCAGATGTCATGCTTGGCTGATACCATGTTCCTGCAACGTAAACGTAACCCTGATCATCAAAAAGAAGCTTAGCGGGCTTATCATCATAACCGATGGTGGGATACGCTGTATTGTAAATATATTTTTTCCACTGCTGTGTGAGCGATGAATTATATTTAATCACTACAATGTCTTCATGCCTGTCAATGGTAGTGTATTGCGCTCCCAGTAAATACACGTTTCCCGAAGCATCCAATGAAATGCTTGTAACATAATCAGAAGCTGTGGTCCAGGTTGGAAGGCTGGTGTAAGAACTGGTAATGCTATTTAACAGCACTCCTGAGGAGCTGTATTTTTTTACGACAATCAATTTATGATCGGCAGCATTCTCTTCCGTTCCTGCAACATATACATTTCCGTTAGATGCATAAGCTGTTGCGTTTGCATTCCTGATACGGTTATCAGCATTGGTGAGAGTTCCGCGGCTCCAGTCAAGTCCGCCAAATACGTTGGTTCCGAAAAAAAGAAAGATTAC
>DATEMK010000134.1:0-4691 GCA_035275625.1 Bacteroidia bacterium | reverse complement strand
ATTAGTTGTAATTTGGGTTCTGCTTCTTAATGTATCCACAACATTTTCTATGATGAAATGGTGATTAGCTGCTGAACCTTTATATGCACCGTAGTCATTTGCAGGGCTCACAGGACCAAGCTCCGGCATTTTATAATCTTTAATGTGGCAGTATTCTACTTCGTTCATGTATTGTCCGCCAACCTTGATGCTTCCGTTTTTTCCGATGATGGTCATGCTGCTCTCAAGATTTTTGTCCCAGACAGAAGTGGTGTAGCTGATGCTTCCCATTCCTCCGTTCAGGAACCGAAAGTTTACAATTCCCGAATCTTCAAATGCCGTATTCTCCTGGTGTGTGAAATCCTCGAACTTTGCCTGTATGTCAGTGATGTCACCAAAGAGCCAGTACATCAAATCAACCCAATGGGAAAATTGGGTGAATAAAGTTCCGCCATCAAGATTGGAAGTTCCTTTCCAGTTGCCGGATTTATAGTAGCGCTCATCGCGGTTCCAATAACAAACCAATTGTACCATAAAAATTTCGCCAAGCAAATCTTTTTCCACAATTTCTTTTAACCAGACAGATGGCGGGGAGTACCGATTTTGCATTACACAAAAAATAATTTTGTGCATTTGCAAAGCTTTAAAAATAATGCGCTCACATTCCGCTTTAGTCAATGCCATTGGTTTTTCAATTACCACATGCTTGCGTTTGTCTAACGCTTTTACGGCATGTTCTGCATGCAACCCGTTTGGTGTGCAGACACAAACCACGTCACATTCAATATCCGAATTCAACAAGGCATCAACGGAATTAAAAAAGGGGACATTAAATTTTTCAAGTCCCAGTTCTTTTTCAGGCAACGTATCGCACATGGCCACTAACTCGGATTCAGGATTGCGCACAATCATTTCAGCCTGGCGCTTACCAATATGTCCGCTGCCGGCAATTGCAAATTTTATTTTTCTATCCTGGATCATTCTTCCAATTTACGGGTCACTTTATTTTCTTTCAATTGATATTTCTGTTTGCTTTCAGGGCATTGTGCATACCCTTCTTTATCAAATTTCAGTTTATGCCCGTATTCACTCATCCATCCTGTTTGTCGTGCCGGGTTTCCCATCACTAAAGCATAAGCAGGAACATCTTTCGTTACAACCGCTCCCGCGCCAATAAATGCATATTCCCCGATATTGTGTCCGCAAACAATTGTTGCATTTGCGCCCACAGATGCTCCTTTTCCAACATGCGTTTTTGCGTACTGATTTTTACGGGCAATTGCACTTCGGGGATTCACAACATTCGTAAATACCATCGAGGGCCCAAGGAATACTTCATCGTCACAAGTTACACCGGTATATATGGAAACATTATTCTGTACTTTCACATTATTTCCTAAAACCACCTCTGGTGATACAACAACATTCTGCCCTATATTACAATTTTCACCGATTATACAACCCGGCATGATATGCGAGAAATGCCAGATTTTAGTTCCCTTGCCAATCTTGCTTCCTGCATCAATCACTGCTGTTTCGTGGGCGAAATAATCCATAAGTTTTAAAATTTCAAATTCCAATAAACAATTTTCAATCAGTGGATCTGTTGTTATACTTTGCGTTTGAAAATTGGAATTTGATCATTTATCATTTAACTGAATCTATGCGCTGTTTTATACAATTCTTCTTTAGGTAAATTTTTAAAATACTCGTATGTTCTTTTTAAGCCTTCCGCCCTGTTTACCTTCGGTTCCCAGCTGAGAAGTTTTTTTGCTTTGGTAATATCGGGCTGCCTTTGCTTTGGATCATCCTGCGGAAGCGGTTTATAAATTATTTTCTGATTCGTTCCTGTAAGTCTGATTATTTCTTCTCCGAATTCTTTTATTGTTATTTCTGACGGATTGCCTATGTTGACAGGATAAACATAATCGCTCATCAGCAACCTGTATATTCCTTCTATCAGATCATCCACATAACAAAACGAACGTGTCTGGCTTCCATCGCCAAAGACAGTTAAATCTTCTCCGCGCAAAGCCTGGCCGATAAATGCCGGCAAAACTCTTCCGTCATTCAAGCGCATACGGGGACCATAGGTATTAAATATTCTTACAATTCGTGTAGCTACTCCGTGATAGGTATGGTAGGCCATCGTTATCGCTTCCTGGAAACGTTTTGCTTCATCATAAACCCCGCGCGGACCAACCGGATTTACATTGCCCCAGTATTCTTCGGTTTGCGGATGCACCGTTGGATCACCATAAACTTCGGAAGTGGACGCAACTAATATTCTCGCTTTAACAGCTAATGCAAAGCCAAGCAGGTTATGTGTTCCAAGTGATCCTACTTTTAATGTCTGTATGGGAATTTTTAAATAATCAATCGGGCTGGCTGGTGATGCAAAGTGAAGAATGTAATCAATCCGTCCGGGCACGTGAACAAATTTTGAAACATCATGATGGTAAAATTCAAATTCTTTGAGCTTGACCAGGTGTTCAATATTTTTCAGGTCACCTGTGATGAGATTGTCCATTCCCACTACTTTGAAACCTTCTTTAATAAAACGATCGCACAAATGCGAACCGAGAAATCCGGCTGCACCGGTGATGAGAACACGTTTTGTTTCAGACATGTGAAAAGTTATTGGTTATCAGTTATTCGTTATTCGGAAAAATAATTTTCAGTTTTCAATTTCTATTACATCTCTTCCAACAGAATTATAATAAAATCCAAGTTCTTTCATCCTTTGCGGATCATATAAGTTTCTTCCGTCAAAGATTATTTTCTTTTTCAATAAAGAAGACATTTTATCAAAATCAGGAGTGCGGAATAATGCCCATTCGGTTGCGATGAGCAATGCATCGGCATTTTTTAATGCTTCGTATTGGTCAGAAGAGTAAGTGATTTTATCACCCATTAACTTCTTTACATTTTCCATTGCCTCAGGATCAAAGGCAGAAATTTCTGCTCCTTGTTTTACCAATTCATCAATCATATACAATGCAGGAGCTTCCCGAATGTCATCGGTATCTGGCTTGAACGCTAATCCCCACAAAGCAATTTTTTTTCCTTTCAGATTATTTTTAAAATATTTTTTCAGCTTTTCAACGAGCGTTAATTTTTGCTTTTCATTTACATCCATTACCGAAGTAAGAATCCTGAAATCATACTCGTATTCACCTGCAGTTTTTGACAATGCCTGCACATCTTTTGGAAAACAGCTTCCTCCATACCCGATTCCGGCAAACAAAAATCTTTTTCCTATCCTGTTATCAGAACCAATTCCGATTCTTACGGAATCCACATTAGCCCCCACTCGCTCACACAAGTTTGCAATCTCATTCATGAACGTAATTTTTGTGGCAAGAAAAGCATTGGCTGCGTATTTGGTCACTTCGGCTGAACGTTCGTCCATGTAATAAATCGGGTTGCCCTGTCTTACGAAAGGTGCGAACAGGTCGGACATGATTTTTTTTGCGCGTTCTGACTTTGTACCAATTACCACTCGGTCGGGTTTCATGAAATCATCCACGGCAAAACCTTCGCGTAAAAATTCAGGATTGGAAATAACATCGAATTCTGTTTTTGCATTTTTTGCGACAGCCGCTTTTACTTTTTCTGCAGTGCCTACGGGAACGGTGCTTTTGTTCACGATGATTTTATATTCATTCATCATGCTTCCTAACTGTGCGGCTACACCGAGAATATAAGAAAGGTCGGCAGAACCATCTTCACCAGGCGGAGTGGGTAAGGCAAGGAAAATAATCTGTGCGGGCTTTATCGCTTCTTCAAGATTGATTGTAAAACTCAATCTTCCCTGCTTGATGTTTCTTTCAAAAAGTGCATCAAGATGCGGTTCATAAATCGGGATCACTCCGTTGCGCATGGACTCCACTTTTTTAGCGTCAATGTCCACACAAATAACATGGTTGCCCATTTCGGCAAAACAAGTTCCTGTTACAAGTCCAACGTATCCGGTGCCGACTACTGCAATGTTCATATACTATTTAATTTTCAAATTCCAATTTTCAATTTTCAATCTTCGATATTTCAAATTCGAGCACGCTATCCGTTATGTATTTCAAATCATCATTGCTCAATTCAGTATGCATTGGTAATGAAATAACACTTGCACTTAATTTTTCCGTTATCGGAAAGTCTCCTTTTTTATAACGCGGGTCGTTGTATGCTTTTTGAAGATGCAGCGGAATGGGGTAATAGATCATGGAAGGAATTCCTTTTGATGAAAGATGTTCGCGCAAAGCATTGCGGTCAACATTGCTGAGCTGCAAAGTGTATTGATGAAATACATGCGTGGAGTTTTTTTGCCTCACGGGAGTTTTAATATTGGGATGATTCGAAAAGGCTTTATCGTAAAAATCAGCGGCAAGGTTTCGTGCTGCCGCATATTTATCAAGGTGGCGCAATTTTATTCTTAAAATAGCTGCCTGCATGCTGTCGAGTCTTGAGTTGACACCTATTTCGTCATGGTGATATAAGGTGCTTTGACCATGATTGGTGGTCATGCGGATTTTTTTTGCAAGCTCCTCATCATTTGTAAAAATGGCTCCGCCATCGCCCATGCATCCTAAATTCTTTGACGGGAAAAAAGAAGTGCATCCGACCGTTCCTATGGTACCACCTTTTTTCTTTGTGCCATCTGGAAATGTAAAATCAGATCCTATTGCCTGCGCCACATCTTCAATCACTTTTAA
>DATEMK010000133.1:0-2405 GCA_035275625.1 Bacteroidia bacterium | reverse complement strand
AATTTTCCGCTTAATCAAAATTCAGACAACTAATTAAATTAAAAACTTTGTTTCCATCCCCCAGGTTTTTGAGCCCATGGAATGGGAAACTAAGAAAGTCCAAAAGTCTAAATTGATTATTTAATATAATTTGGTGATTCGCATTCTTGCCAATACTCAACTATTTTTCTAATTATATTAGCTAATTTTTCCATGCTATTCGGCTTTACAAAGAAGCCCTGCACAGACTTGGAGTAAGCGTCTATAACATGGTCCTGGTTAGCGCTTGTAGTAAAAAATAAATAAGGAATACATTTTAATCTTAAATCTTCATTATTATGAACCTGCTCTCTTAAAGCCATGCCATTTAGCTTTGGCATATTAATATCTGAGAGAATAATAAAGGGTTCAATTGGAGTCTGAATTAAATATTCAAGCGCTTTTTCGCCATCTTCACAAAAAACAATTTCATTTTTGTAATTTAATTTTGTGAAAACCTCCTCCATAAATATTCTGTCATCTTCATCATCCTCAATAACTATAATAGGACCTGTTTTATTCATAATATTTTTTATCTCGTAAAGAATTAGACTTGCAAAGCTACAGATTGGATTTTTGGTTTTACCCATTAATTTTCTCCTTCATAAATAAAACATAAAGCCATAAAATCAAAAACTTTATTTCCCTCTCCGTAGTTTCTGAGTTCCTGAAACGGGAAGACTTAAAAAGTACACATAAAACGTCATCAGCTTTTTATTGTTTTATTGCTGCTGCAGTCAATTATAGCCATCTGTGAATTATGTAACTTTTTTCCGAAATTATGTAACACAATTTTGGATGTATCTCTTCAACTTTGTAATAATAAAGGATTTCAAAAATTAAAAATCGCATGGACACGGCAGAATTAGAAAAATCAAAACCACATTACATTATGGGATGCATTGAATATGTACCGGGATCAGTAGTGACTAAAACTATTATTAAAAAACAAACCGGTAAAATAAGTGTCCTTGCATTTGATTCCGGTCAGTCATTGACAGAAAAAATTTATCCCTTCGATATTGTACTTCATATCATTGAAGGAAAAGCAGAAGTTATTATTGGCGAAAAATCAAGCATGGTTGAAGCAGGTGCATCCATCATCATACCTGCTGAGGCGCTTAATACAATAAAGGCGCATGAGAGATTCAAAATGTTATCAGTGATAATGAAAAGCAGTTATGAATTACATGTTTGATTAAAAAAAGAGACGCACTGCACTAACCCCGTTCAAAGCAGCACAGTATATTACCATTTCAAAGTACCCGCGCCTGCGCTCCCCTTTAGGTGCTTTGACTTCATTCTGGCAGGACAGAGATTCCGTATGGCACAATAATTTACAAGATTAAAAATACACTGTTGAATTCCGGTTGTAATCATGCGAAAATTTATTATTATTGTTATTGTCCTGCTTGCTGCAGGGTTGGCTGTATGGCTCTGGTGGAAATCGCCTGATTCTTCGGGTACAAAGAAAAAAGCAGTTGAATTAATTACCCCCGAAGTGTCGTTGGTTACATTAAACATTACGGACATTGACGATGAAAGAATAAAGCTGACAAGCCGGATTACAATAAACAACCCTTTCCCGGTGGACATTCATGCAGGCAGGCTGAGCTATAAAATTTATATTGATTCAATAAAAGTTATTGAGGACAGGTATAACAAGCCCCTGGATATTTTATCATCTGACAGCAGCGTGATTGAGTTACCAATGGAAATACTGGCTGAACCCTTAATGCAGGTAATGAAACATTTTAAAGATACTAAAGCCGACAGCGCGGATTATATGCTGTCCGCATCCGTGGATATAGATGTGCCAATAGCAGGTGAAAGAACATTTAATATCAAATTAAAAAGGCGCGGTCCTGCCATCTATGTGCCGGAAATTAAATTGCTGGATGTAGATTTGAATGCACTCCGGTTGAAAAAGAAAGGAATTGATATGTCTATTGATATTCAAAATCCCAATAGCTTTCCATTACAAATTAATGACGCAAATATTACTTTTACTATCCCGGAAGACCTCGAAGTAAATGCAGTTCCGGACTCCATAATAGATATACCTGCACACGGCAGCAAGATTATTTCAATTCATGCTGATATTAAGAAAGTAAAAATTCTGAAAACGGGGTGGGACCTTATTGCTGACAGAAAGGATACGCCTTTTAAATATGTGCTGAAAGGGAAAATAGTTTCAGACAATGATGCACTTAACAACAGCCCGATAAGAATGACTGCAAAAGGAACGCTTGACGAAATTATGAAGGTGAGAAAAAAGATTACAGAATCAAATTAATGTCTTTTGATGCTAACACTGCTGACGGGATTTTGAAACCCCAATGTACCTTAGGGTCTCCCGATTCCGGGCAGACTCTGAAAAAACCGAC
>DATEMK010000132.1:0-15058 GCA_035275625.1 Bacteroidia bacterium | reverse complement strand
ATCATCCGGTTTTTCGATTTATCAGAGGGCAGTTCCATCCACCATCTTTCTGTCTGCTTGCTTTTCAAAAAAATGATTTCCTGCTTATTCCCTGAAACAGGAACGCGGTAAACTGTAAAACTCTGTTCACTTTGTGAAGGTAAATCTTTTTTACGGTTGGTAAATCCTTCAATGAAATACCAGATCATCTGTGAAATTAATTCTGCCGTTTGTTCATTTTTATCTTTTGAAGGATCATATTCATAAATTCCAAGTCCGGAAAGTTTATCGCTCGCACCTGCATACATCATAATCTGGCAGGCTTCTTCCCCATAAAAACCATTTGGCGAAGGATTGAAGCATGCTATAGCATCACCCGACCGGATACTTGACATGTCAAAGGTTAAAATATCCGCACTTCTTACAATAGGCTCCACTTCAGTGAGATCACTTCTTACCTGCCCCAGCCGATAGGCATCAAAAAATAATCGTTCTATTAACTGCACCTGCTCCTGACCGACAAAATAGGTCTGATGCCCGATGTTGCTGTAATTAAAAAGATAATTCGGCTGCTTGAGGACAATTTTTCCTAACCATGTTTTGGAATTCATTGCATCATCCGGTCCTCCCAAATCAAAGCGGGAATCAACACCGACAATATTAATTACCTGTTCAAGATTTTCGTAAGCACGGTATTGGGCATAAGTTAAATCCTGGCTTCCTCCCAGGATAATAGGAAAAATATTTTTTTCTACCAATTCAGTAATGAGTGACCCCAAAGCAAAATAAGTATCTTCAACCGTATGACCCGGCACAAAATTTCCAATATCGGCAATACGGCAAAAATGATTGTGTTTCTTTAGTGAATATAATTTTTTACGAATCGGATCAGCTACATTTTGCTGCTTTGTTCTGAATGCAGATCCGCGAAATTCATTCACTCCTATTATTACTATATCCAAATCAACATCTGACGGAAACTTATTGGGCTCACTGTAAATTTTAATATTCTTCCGCAAAGAATCATGCTGATAGAATTCTTTCTCCTCATAGGATAACAGGTTAACCGGTTCAAATAATTCTGCAATCTGCATTTTTGTTTATTTCTTTTTTGCAGCTTTTTTACCTGTGGATTTTTTTGATGCCACTGCAACTGATTTTTCTTCTGCTGATTTTTTTGTCTTGCTGCCTTTACTGCCTTTTTTTGATGGAGATGGACCCGCCTCCGCTTCTGCTAACTTTAGTACATCTTCATAGGTCAATGATTCCGGCTCCTTATTTTTTGGAATTTTCAAATTCTTTTTCCCGAAAGCAACATAAGGCCCGTATCTTCCATTTAGCACTTTTGCATCTTTATTTTCTTCAAATACTTTAATAATTTTTTCACTTTCTGATTTCTTTTTTGCTTCAATAATTTCAATAGCTCTGTTCAGCTCAATTAAAAATGGGTCTTCATTTCTTGGAATGGAACAGAAAGCGCCTTTAAATTTAATATAGGGGCCGAATCGTCCTCTTGAAACTAAAACATCTTCGTCTTCATATTTGCCAAGATTGCGCGGATTTTTTATAAGGTCAGGTTTGCTTCTTTTATCTTCAATAATCTCAATTGCCCTTTCAAGAGTCACTTCATAGGGATCGTCCGTTTTCGGAAGCGAAGTAAATGCATCGTCATGCTTAATGTAAGGTCCAAACTTACCAATGGACACTATTAAATCTTTTCCTTCAAATTGACCAAGATTTCTGGGAAGCTTGAATAAATCAAGAGCATCTTCAAATGTTATTGCTTCCAATCTCTGACCCGGGCGAAGACTTGCATATTGGGGTTTCTCATCTTCGTCATTCATTTTCATTTGCACCATAGGACCAAACCTTCCTATTCGCGCTGAAACTGTTTTTCCGGATTTGGGATCAATACCTAATATTCTTTCACCGGAAGCGCGTTCTGCATTTTCAGAAGTATGTTCAACATTTTTATGAAACGGCTCGTAAAATTCAGCAATCATTTTGTGCCATTCCAAATTTCCTTCTGCAATATCATCAAATTCTTTTTCAACATAAGCAGTGAAATTATAATCCAGGACATCTTTAAAATTATCCACCAAAAAATCATTGACGACAGCGCCAATGTCCGTGGGAAAAAGTTTTGATTTTTCAGTTCCCGTGATTTCCGTTTTCTGTTCCTCTTTAACAGCATTATTTTTCAACGTGATGACAAAATATTTCCGTTCTTTTCCCATCCGATCTTCTTTCAACACATAACCTCTTTTTTGAATGGTTGAAATTGTTGGAGCATAAGTGGACGGGCGGCCAATTCCTAATTCTTCTAATTTTTTTACAAGCGCTGCTTCTGTGTAGCGCGGGGGCGGATAAGTGAAACGCTCAGTTCCGGTGGCTTCAGCAAGTAATAGTTTGTCCCCGATATTCATTGGCGGTAACAGCACTTCCTCGTCTTCAATATTCTCTTCATCACTTCCTTCTGCATACATTTTTAGAAAACCATCAAAAAGGATTACTTCTCCTTTCCCGATAAAATTTATCTCTGATTTATCACCTTCAATTGTAATAATTGTTTTTTCTAAAAGCGCATCACTCATTTGAGAAGCAAGTGTCCGCTTACGAATTAAGTCATATAATTTCTGATCACGGGCATCTCCGTTAATCATTTCCATATCCATATTGGTAGGACGGATGGCTTCGTGGGCTTCCTGTGCTGATGCACTTTTGGTTTTATACTGATGAGTTTCAAGATATTTTTCTCCGAAATTTTTCAATATAACATTCTTAGCCATGTCTAACGCCTGGTTGGATAAATTAACCGAGTCAGTACGCATGTAAGTAATAAAACCGTTCTCATATAAGGATTGAGCAATTCTCATTGTTACAGCCACAGGATAACTAAGTTTGCGGCTTGCTTCCTGCTGCAATGTAGAGGTTGTAAAAGGAGCGGAAGGTGAACGTTTGCTCGGTTTTACTTCAAGATTTTTTACAAAAAAATTCGCACCGATACAGGTTTGAAGAAAGTCTTCTGCCTCTTTTTTTGTGTTGAAACGTTTTGAAAGTTCAGCTTTAAATGATTTTCCATCAACAACAAAAATTCCGGAAACTTTATAAAACGGTGTTACCTTAAAAGAATCAATTTCCCTTTCACGCTCAACAATCAACCGTACTGCAACAGATTGCACACGGCCTGCAGAAAGCGATGGTTTTATTTTTTTCCAAAGTATTGGCGAAAGCTCAAAACCAACTAAACGGTCTAAAATCCTGCGTGCCTGTTGTGCATCCACCAAATGTTTATCAATCTTTCGCGGATTTTCAATCGCTTCCTGGATCGCGGTTTTTGTGATTTCATGAAAAACAATTCTTTTGGTATTGGCTTCTTTCAAATCTAATGCTTCAAACAAATGCCAGGATATGGCTTCTCCTTCACGGTCTTCATCAGTCGCCAGCCAGATGGTTTTTGCTTTTTTTGCCAGTTTTGTTAAATCTGCAATTACATTTTTTTTGTCCTCACTGATTTCGTAAGTCGGTTCAAAATTATTGCTCACATTCACCGCTTTATCATTCTTTGCAAGGTCGCGTACATGGCCGTAACTTGATTTAACAATAAAATCGTCTCCAAGAAATCCTTCAATAGTCTTCGCTTTTGCAGGAGACTCAACAATTACAAGATTATCCGCCATCGGTTAGTTTCAGGTTGCTAATAATTCAAATTTGGTTTTGCGGGTGCAAATAAAAGGATTTAATTTTCTAACTTCAAAATTTTCTTATCAACATGCATTTGAAAACTCCATTTGACACCCGTTTCTTTTTAACTAATTTTGCCACATTGACAGTTATGTTACGGGACAATGAATTAAAAGTTATTGATGAATCAAAACAAGGTGAGCCCCTGGTTTTGGAATCGTTACCATTTATTAATAATGGTAAGAAATTCTATTTGGAAAGTTACGGATGTGCAATGAATTTTTCTGACAGTGAAATTGTTGCTTCCATTTTATCCGGCAAAGGTTATTCATCCACAAAAGATTTTCTCGAAGCTGATGCAATTTTTTTAAATACCTGTGCAATTCGTGACAACGCTGAACAAAAGGTGCGTACACGATTAACGGATTTCAAAAAAATAAAAAAAGCAAATCCTGATTTAATTATAGGAGTGCTCGGCTGCATGGCTGAACGTTTGAAATCAAAATTGCTTGAAGAAGAAAAGCTGGTTGACATTGTTGTGGGCCCCGATGCTTACCGCGATTTACCCAACCTGATTCAGCAAGTTGAAAGCGGCCAAAAAGGTGTGAATGTTTTGTTATCACGTGATGAAACGTACGCTGACATCAGCCCTGTTCGCCTTTCCACAAACGGAGTTACTGCCTTTATATCTATCATGCGCGGATGTGATAACATGTGTTCGTTTTGCGTAGTTCCGTTCACGCGCGGAAGAGAACGCAGCCGTGATCCTGTATCAATAATTAACGAGGCAAAAAGTTTATTTGAAAACGGCTACCGTGAAGTAACATTGCTCGGGCAAAATGTGGATTCTTATTTATGGAATGGCGGTGGCCAGAAAAAAGATTTGTCAACTGAAACTGTTCGTGCTGCATTAAATCATTCGCTTTCGGAAGAAGAACAAAAAAGATTCATAACGTTTGCTGATTTGCTGGAGATGGTTGCAAAAGTTCATCCTGATTTGAGAGTGCGGTTTTCAACTTCCAACCCGCGTGATATGACGGATGCGGTGATTCATTCTATGACAAAACACGAAAACATTTGCAAAAACATTCACCTTCCTGTCCAATCAGGAAATAGTAATGTTTTGGAGAGGATGAATCGCGGTTACACACGGGAAGATTATATCAACCGCATTGAGTCTATCAGAAAAATTATTCCTGATTGCGGAATTTCTACAGATTTTATTTCAGGATTTTGTGGTGAGACGGATGAAGAACATGCAGACACCTTATCATTAATGGAATGGGCAAAATATGATTTCGCCTACATGTTCAAATATTCCGAAAGACCCGGAACTGCTGCTGCAAAAAAATTTAAAGATGATATTTCAGAAAAAATAAAATCAGAAAGATTACAGCAAATAGTGGATTTGCAATTAAAATTATCTTTTGAAAACAATAAAAAAGATTTGAATAAAGTTCACAAAGTTTTGGCAGAAGGATTCTCAAAAAAATCAAAAGAACATTTTGCAGGAAGAAATTCGCAAAACAAAGTGATTGTTTTTCCGAAAGGAAATTTTGCAAAAGGTGATTATGTGAATGTGCTGGTAACAGAATGCACAGCAGCTACTTTGATTGGAAAAGTAGTCTAAAAGAATTTTAATTATGACAGTTCAGGATTTAAAACAACGATTTGGAATTATAGGCAACTCCTATTCATTAGACCATGCCATTGATACAGCAAGACAGGTAGCGCCAACTGATTTAACAGTTTTGATCACAGGAGAAAGCGGAACAGGTAAAGAAGTTTTTCCGCAAATCATTCATCAGCTAAGTTCACGCAAACATGGTGCATACATTGCTGTAAATTGCGGTGCGATTCCGGAAGGAACGATTGATTCAGAATTATTTGGTCATGAAAAAGGTTCATTCACCGGTGCGCATGAAGCGCGTAAAGGATATTTTGAAGTAGTAAGTGGCGGAACAATTTTTTTGGATGAAGTTGCAGACCTTCCTTTGCTAACTCAAGTTCGATTGCTGCGTGTTTTGGAAACGGGAGAATTTATTCGCGTTGGTTCTTCAAAAGTTCAGAAAACTGATGTGAGAGTAGTTGCAGCAACCAATGTTCATGTCGCAACCGCTATAAGCAAGGGGAAATTCAGAGAGGATTTATATTACAGGATGAATACAGTTCCGATTGCGGTTCCCCCGTTGAGAGAACGGAAAGAAGACATTCCTTTACTCTTTAGAAAATTCGCTTCTGACTTTGCCGAAAAATACAAGATGCCTTCTTTGCGTTTACAACCTGAAGCCCAGCAATTACTTGTCAATTATCGCTGGCCCGGAAATGTGCGCCAGTTAAAAAATGTAACCGAACAACTCTCCATCCTTGAAAAAGAAAAAGATATTACAGCCGATACACTTATTAAATATCTTCCGCAGGATTCCGGAAGCCAATTGCCGGCTATTATCCGAGGCGATA
Source organism: Bacteroidia bacterium (assembly GCA_035275625.1). GTDB lineage: Bacteria > Bacteroidota > Bacteroidia > AKYH767-A > OLB10 > DATEMK01. The sequence goes on along the minus strand of DATEMK010000132.1, from coordinate 8,935 downwards.
ACAATGCTCCTGAATTTAACGAGCGCGAAATATTATATAAGGTGCTGTTTGATATGAAACGGGATATTACGGATATGAAAAAATTAGTCCTCGGCATTCTCCAAAACACCGATCAAATTCCTGACTTCAAAGAAAATAATGAGCAACTCATTCACAAACTTTCAAGCGAATTTTCACAGGAATTTATTCCACGTGAATCAAGCATTACCATTCATCCCTCAAATATTACACCTGCAAATAATGTAAATATTCCACAGCACGAAGTAGTGGTTGAGGAATCCTTATCACTTGCTGATAAAGAAAAAGAGATGATTAAAAAAGCCATTGAAAAACATCGTGGCAAAAGAAAATATGCAGCGCGCGAATTGGGAATTTCAGAGAGAACTTTGTACAGGAAAATTAATGAATACGGAATAAAACTGTGATGAAATAATTCTAAATGAAATCGTTCAAAAATTTAATTTTTTTATTTTTGATTATTGGAATCATTTCAGGCTGCCATGTCTATTCCTTCACCGGAGCTTCCATTTCACCTGACATAAAAACAGTTTCCATCCAGTTTTTTCCAAACAAAGCTCCCATTGTTCAACCTTCTTTAAGCCAGGTTTTCACTGAAAAACTGAAAGACAAATTTGTTTCAGAAACAAGCCTTTCACTTATTAAAGAGAATGGTGATTTGAATTTTGAAGGCGCAATAATGGATTACAATACACAGCCAACAGCCATTACAGGAAATGATAATGCTTCTTTAAACCGGCTGACCATTAACGTTTCCGTAAAATTTACCAACACAAAAGATCCCAAACAGGATTTTGAAACTAATTTTTCACGTTATGCAGATTATGACAGCAGGAAAAGTTTATCCGCTGTGGAGCAGGATTTAATTACACAAATCAATTCGCAACTCGTGGATGATATTTTTAATAAAGCAGTTGTAAACTGGTAAAATGAAAAAGGAAGAATTTATCAGTTTACTGGAATCACCTTTTCATGCTGATTCAACTGTCCTAAACCAGGTAAAAGAAATAACAGAAGAGTTTCCCTATTTTCAAACCGCAAGATTGTTGTATGCAAAACTTTTAAAAGAATCTCATAACATCCATTTCGACAGTCAATTGAAAGTTGCCGCTGCTTACGCTGCTGACAGGAAACAACTTTTTAATCTGATTGAACGAACAGAAAATATTCGCAAAAAATCTCCTGAAGAAATTGTTGTCCCGATAGCCATCGGGATTAAAGAAGAAGAAAAAGAAATTATTCCGAAGCCAGTTGTTGAAATCAAACAAGAGGAAGAAATTTTACCGGCAACTGAATTATTTCAAAAAGAAAAAATTGAATCAGAAATAATTCCGGAAGAAAAGAAATCTGTACCAATTGGACTTTCACCTGAAGAAATTATCAAACAACGTTTAGCTGAAATAGAACAAAATAATTCCCAACAGGAAAATATCGCAGGAGAAATAAAAGAAGAAGAAAAATTTCCTGATTCAGAATTGGAAATTATCCCGGAATCAGTTTATAACATCGAAGATTATTTTAAAGAAGAAATAAAGGAAGAATCCAAACCTGAAATAAAATTTGAACCCGTTGAAGAAATAAAAGAAAAAGAAATTATTTCTGAACCTCTCACAGAAAAAGAACCTGTAAAAGAAGCAAGCGAAGGATTTTCCGTTCACCAAAGTGAAAAACATTCCTTCCTCGAATGGCTTTCTTACGGAAAACCTCTTATAGAAAAACAAGGAGATGCAGGGTACTCCCTCCCCTCCGGGGAGGGTCGGGGTGGGGTTAATGTTGAAGAAAAGGCTGCTGTTCCCGAAGAAAAAACTGAAGTTCCGGAACCTTTTCCAATTGAAGAACCCAAACTCCCAACGGGTAAGATTATTGAAAAGTTCATTAAAGAAGAACCACGTATTTCTCCTGCCAAAGCAGCTTTCTATTCACCTGTCAACATGGCTCGGAAAAGTGTCGAGGAACATGACGACTTGGTCTCCCCTACCCTCGCCCAAATATACCTTTCACAGGGAAATGTCCAGAAAGCCATTTCAACTTATGAAAAACTTATCTTGCTTTATCCCGAAAAAAGCGCTTTCTTTGCAGCCCAAATTGAAAAAATAAAGAAAAGTTTTTAGTACCATCGTTCGTAAATTCGTAAATATTCATATTCGTTGATGGCTGGCATTAATCATTAAACTTTAAACCTCAATGTACATAGCGGTAACAGTATTCATCATCATCGCAAGCATCCTGCTTGCTTTGGTCGTATTGGTTCAAAATTCAAAAGGCGGTGGGCTTGCCTCCGGGTTCAGCGCATCCAACCAGGTTATGGGCGTCAGAAAGACAACCGATTTCCTTGAAAAATTCACCTGGGGCCTGGCAACCACGCTTATAGTATTATGCATCCTCGGTGCATTTGCGCTTCCTAAAAAATCTGCAACTGAGGGAGCTTCCGTTATCCAGGAGCAAATTGATAACGCCACTGTTCCGAATCAACAGGCGCCTCAAATTCCTGGTGGTGGTCAGCAACAACCGGGTCAGCAACAGGCTCCGCCTCCGGCACCTGCCAAATAAGTATCTGTCAAATCAAAAATTGTCAGGTTGCATTCACAACTTGTCACTTTCTTTTTGATAAATTGAAAAGATGTCAGTAAAAAACCGGGTGGCATAATTCTCGCTAACGCACATCGAAATTAATTTCAAATCATTTTTTAAAATAATTCTAACATTAAAATTTATAAATCATTATGAGCAAATTCAATTTAAAACCACTCGCAGACCGCGTAATCGTAGAAGTTGCACCTGCAGAAGAAAAAACAGCAAGCGGATTAATCATTCCTGACACTGCAAAGGAAAAACCGCAAAAAGGTAAAGTAGTTGCCGTTGGAACCGGTAAAAAAGACGAGCCGATGACCGTTAAAGTTGGCGACCAGATTCTTTACGGAAAGTACTCCGGCACTGAAATCTCCGTTGAAGGCAAAGAATATTTAATCATGCGCGAAAGCGACATTTTCGCAGTAATCTGATTCCTGCAAAAGCAAATTTTTAATTAACATTTCAATTAATCACAATTCTAAAAATCAAATAACAAATAATAAATAACTATGGCAAAAGATATCACCTTTAACCTGCAAGCCCGTGACGCTCTCAAAAGAGGCGTTGACGCAATGGCTAACGCAGTAAAAGTTACACTCGGCCCAAAAGGACGTAACGTAATTATTGACAAAAAATATGGCGCTCCGACCATTACTAAAGACGGAGTTTCAGTAGCAAAAGAAATTGAGCTGAAAGACGCGGTTGAAAACATGGGGGCTCAAATGCTCAAAGAAGTTGCTTCAAAAACTTCTGACGTTGCCGGTGACGGAACTACTACAGCTACCGTTCTTGCACAATCAATTGTTACTTCAGGTTTAAAAAACGTTGCAGCAGGAGCTAACCCGATGGACCTCAAAAGAGGCATCGAAAAAGCAGTTGAAGCAGTTGTTGCACATCTTAAAAAACAGTCAAAAGCTGTTGGCGATGACAACAAAAAAATCGAGCAGGTTGCTTCGATTTCCGCTAACAACGACAGCACCATCGGAAAGCTGATTGCAGAAGCGATGGACAAAGTAAAAAAAGAAGGCGTTATCACTGTTGAAGAAGCTAAAGGAACTGAAACAACTGTTGAAGTTGTGGAAGGTATGCAATTCGACCGCGGTTACATCTCTCCTTATTTTGTAACCAATGCCGAAAAGATGGAAACCGTTTTGGAAAACCCTTATATCCTTCTTTACGACAAGAAAATTTCAAACATGAAAGAATTGCTTCCTGTTCTTGAAAAAGCAGTTCAAACCAGCCGTCCGCTTTTAATTATTGCTGAAGACATTGATGGAGAAGCGCTCGCAACTCTTGTTGTAAACAAATTGCGCGGTTCATTAAAAATTGCTGCTGTTAAGTCTCCCGGTTTTGGCGACCGCAGAAAAGCAATGATGGAAGACATCGCAATTCTTACTGCAGGTACTTTGATTGCCGAAGAACAAGGCTTCAAATTAGAGAACGCTGATTTAACTTACCTCGGAAGCTGCGAAAAAATCACCATTGACAAAGACAACACTACTATCGTCAACGGAGCCGGAAAGAAAGCCGACATCAAAGCCCGCGTAAACCAGATCAAAGCGCAGATAGAAACCACAACTTCTGATTATGATAAAGAAAAATTGCAGGAACGTCTTGCTAAATTAGCAGGAGGCGTTGCAGTTCTTTATGTTGGTGCAGCCACCGAAGTTGAAATGAAAGAAAAGAAAGACCGTGTGGACGATGCATTACATGCTACCCGCGCTGCCGTTGAAGAAGGAATCGTTGCAGGCGGAGGAGTTGCTTACATACGTGCCGTATCATCCCTCGAAAAGCTCACAGGGCTTAACGAAGATGAAAACACAGGCATCGCAATCATCAGGCGCGCCCTCGAAGAGCCGCTTCGCCAGATTGTTGAAAACGCTGGTGTTGAAGGCAGCATCGTGGTAAACAAAGTCCGCGAAGGAAAAGACGATTACGGTTACAATGCACGCACCGACAAATATGAAAACCTCATGGCTGCCGGAGTCATTGACCCCACTAAAGTAACCCGTGTAGCGCTCGAAAACGCTGCTTCTATCGCTGCAATGCTGCTCACCACCGAGTGCGTGCTTGCTGACGTTAAAGAAGAAAAAGCCGGAGGCGGAATGCCCGGAGGCATGCCAGGCGGAATGGGCGGAATGGACTACTAAAAAGTTAAGTTTCCCAAATTACAAAACCCCCGTTGCTTATCGCAACGGGTTTTTTTTTAAATAAAAATAAAAATTAGGAGACCACCGTCAGGAATTCCCTGCCTGCCGTCACCTAAGCCATCGCAATGGCAGGCAGGTAATCACTTGTGTACGCGCTGTCTCTTTTGCACAAGCAAAAAAACGAACAAAAAAATAAAAAATAAAACCCGCCAAAAGCGGGTTCCATTTTTTAATCCTGTTAATCCTGCCTGCTCCGATGTATTGGGATAATCAGGTAAATCAACATTCAAATAATTTATTTCTTCTTCCTGTATGCCGTTTTCTTTTCACGAGCGCTTAAACCACGTGAATGATTTGCTCTATAATTTTTTTCTTCAAACTTCATAACCGGCTTTTGAATTTCTTGTTTTTTATCTGCAACTTTAACCCCTCTTTCATATTCATCAACATCAACAAACCCAATCACCGGAACTTTCCTCATCAACAATCCCAGTTCAATCAACTTCGTCAAAGTGAAATTAAAATTTCCGTTTAAAATCTGGCTCACATAAGAATTACTTACATCCAATCGTTTCGCCACTTCTTTTTGAGAAATTTTATTTTTCCCCATGTATTCAACAAGCTGCCTGTAAATTTCATTCTGATATTTCTTTGTTAAATAATTCGGATACTTCAACAATTCTTTTTTTGTTAACATTATTTTATTTTTGAATTCGTTTATATTCCGTGTGTTCTTTAATAATTTTTTCTAATCTTTCTATATCTCTTTCCTGGTCAACCTTCTTTCCTCCAATCATAATAATTTTCCGATTTTCATCGTGAAAAAGATACAAACGCAAGTGCTTGCTCTTTGCTTCAAATGCGCTATATTTTATTTTTGAACTCAATCTAAGTTTTCTGTATTGATTTTTTGGAACCATTTTTCCATTTGCTGTATCTTCAAGCGTTGCATACAACTCTCCCAATTCCGGTTCAAGATTTTTATCTTTTTTTATTTCTTCTAAAAACTCATTTATTAAACTTTTCCCGTTTCTTTTTAATTTATTTATTCTTTGCCGCGTATTAAATCCTAAACCTTCAACTTCAAAGATAACCATAAAATTTAAGTTATAGCTTAATTATTTGTAAAATGTTTCATTTCCGTTAATCAAATATTTATTTAACTATCCGGAAATCCCCCAAAGCTCAAAACTCCGGAACTTCTATCTCCCCCATCAAATACAACCGCGCCTGCCCGGATATCTCCACCCTGTCACCAACCAATTCACAAATCAAATCTCCTTTCCGTTTTGAAAGCTGCTGTGCCGTTAATTTTTTCTTATTCAGTTTTTCAGCCCAGTAAGGAGTCATGGTTGTATGCGCAGAGCCTGTTGTAGGGTCTTCATCAATCCCATAAGCCGGGTAAAAACATCTCGAAACAAAATCAACACTTTCTCCTTTTGCAGTACAAATAACTCCGCGCATATTTGGTAATGTTTTGAGAATTCCAAAATCAGGCTGCAGCGCTTCCAGCGCTTTTTGCGAAGAAAGAACAGCCATGTAATCCGTTTTTCCCTGCCATGTTTCAAGCGGAGTTTGTTTAATTGCTTCCATCAAAACAGCAGGCGTTTCAATTTTACTCATCTCATCTTTCGGAAAATTCATTTTTAAAAATGCTCCGTCCTTCTTCACAGAAAGAACCCCGCTTCGCGTATGAAATTTTATTTCAGGTTTATCATAATTTAAAATTTCAAAAAGAATAAAAGCCGAAGCAAGCGTTGCATGTCCGCACAAATCCACTTCGTAAACGGGCGTAAACCACCGCAAAGCATAATCGTTTCCTTGCTTAACAAAAAAAGCGGTTTCAGCCAGATTATTTTCATTCGCAATTTGCTGCATCACATCATCCGGCAGCCATTTTTCCAATGGACAAACCGCAGCAGGATTCCCGCCAAATATTTTACTTGTAAATGCATCTGCCTGGTAAAGTAGTATTTTCATTTTAAATAATTTTGATTGTTAAAAGATTTGCTCTAAATTTAATCGGTTGAATCTTGTAAAAAGTTTCTTCCTGAATGACAATTGGTGCTGATTCGTAAATTCGTATTAATTCGTATTCGTTGATGTATTCTTCACTTTAATAATTTCCCCTGCAATGCTCACCGCAATTTCTTCCGGTGTTTCACTTTTAATATTTATACCCACCGGTGCATTGATTTTTTTTAAGTGGTTTTCCGATATTCCTTCGTTGCGCAATTCATCAAACATCTTTTCAATTTTTGATTTGCTTCCAAGCACTCCGAGGTATTTAAAATTTTTATCAATCAATGTTTTCAATGCAACCTTATCTGTACGATAGCCGAAAGTCATGATAACAACATAATGATTTTCCCCGCCAGGAATAACATCTTTCAACAGTGAATAATCATCCACAATTTTTTTCTCCTGTACAAAATCATTTTGCAAAAATGTAAATAAATGATTTCTGTCTTCGTAAACATGCAAATGAAAATCCATTCCGCTCATCATTTTTGAAAATGCAAGCGAACAATGCCCGCCACCAACAATATACAAATGGTTTTTGTACCCGGTCTTTTCAACAAATTCAAAATCAAGTTCACCATTCATTCTCAAAAAATAATTTTCAAGTGGAATTAAACCTGAAAAAATAATTCCTTCCGGAGAAATTTTAAGCGTTCCGTTTTTATTTTCTTCAAGATTGTCAATTAAATTTTGAATCTGCAAAATATCATTTTCTTTTACAGGATAAATAAAAACTGTCTGTTCCCCCGAACAAATCATCCCGCTTTGACTCCCCTGCCCCGCTGACTTATTATGAAATTGTTCCTTGATAATTGAATCATTTCTTTCCTTATGCAAAATTTCCCGTGCTGTTTCAACAAGCTTATGTTCCATTATCCCGCCACCAATCGAACCCACCATCTCATGCAAAGTAGCCGCCATCTTAAAACCCTGCCTTCCCGGACTGCTGCCTTTACTTTCAAGGACGCATAACAAAGCCACAGGAATTTCTTCCTTAAACATATCAACAATAAATTTCCACAATTTTAATTCCTGCATCTAACTGTCACAAACTGCACGAATTTACACCAAATAAAAGATTTCATTTATTTTCTCAATTCGTGAAAATTAGTGTAATTAGTGGCTGTAATGCAAATTGACTTCGGCATAAAAAGCAAAAAAATTTTAATTCCAAAAGGAATCATTAACGGAATTATTTTAATCAGCAATGGAAAGATTATTGATGTAAACGACTCCCTCTCCTTTGGAGAGGGCCGGGGTGAGGTATTTCCAATTGAAGATGCAGGAGAAAACATTGTCATGCCCGGCATCATTGACCCGCACGTTCACATTAACGAACCCGGAAGAACAGAATGGGAAGGATTTGACACCGCCACCAAAGCAGCAGCAACCGGGGGAATTACAACAATGATTGAAATGCCGTTGAATTCTAATCCTGTTACCACAACAAAAAACAATTTTCAAATTAAATTAAATGCTGCAAAAGATAAATTGCATGTCAACTGCGGTTTCTGGGGAGGAGTTGTTCCCGATAACTTAAATGATTTGGAAGAATTATTAGAAAGCGGAGTATTTGGTTTGAAAGCATTTCTCACTCATTCAGGCATTGATGATTTTCCAAATACCATTGGAGAACATTTGCGCAAGGCTCTAAAAGTTCTAAAAAAATACAATAAGCCGTTGTTGGTGCATTGTGAATTGGATTCTGTACATGATGATTTAAAATTCTTAGAACAAAACCCACGAAGTTATTCTGCTTATTTAAAATCAAGACCAAAAAGTTGGGAGGACAATGCAATCAAGCTAATGATTGATTTGTGCCGTGAAACAGGAGTGCATGTTCACATTGTTCACCTTTCATCTGCAAATTCAATAGAACAAATTCGCAAAGCAAGACAGGAAGGTTTGCCATTAACAGTCGAAACAGCTCCGCATTATTTATTTTTCCATGCAGAAGAAATTTCTGAGGGAGCGACAGAGTTCAAATGTGCTCCGCCAATTCGTGAAAAAGAAAACAATGAACAACTTTGGAATGCTTTGTTAGATGGAACAGTTGATTTCATCGCAACAGACCATTCACCTGCTCCTCCAGCCATGAAAGAAATCGAATCCGGAAATTTCAAAAAAGCCTGGGGAGGGATTGCAGGTTTGCAATTTTCTTTGCCTGTTGTCTG
>DATEMK010000131.1:0-4817 GCA_035275625.1 Bacteroidia bacterium | reverse complement strand
ATTATAAATATTTGTGAATTGCATTTTGTTTCAGGAGAAGGAGGTCGGTAATTCATGACCAAAAGTAAAAGCATACAGTGCAATTCTATTGCACTATAAAAAATTTCTTAAAGGAATTTCGATTTTTAAAACAGGATATTGCGTTACAGTTCTGCAAAGAATGAAAAGTATGAAAAGATAAAAAATAAAAATTAAGAATATGGTTGTATTAAAAGCTACAGGTTTTCAATAATATCCCGGTAGCCCCTGCCAATAGGAATAGAAACACCATTAACCTCCACCATTTCGGCTGTATATGATTCAATCCTGCTTACGGAAACTATAAACGAGCGGTGAATCCGTTTGAAGAGATGTGCAGGTAAAAGATCTTCAATTTCATGCGTGCTCATTTTTGAAATGTATTCTTTTTTTGTGGTAACGATTTTAATGTATTCCCGCTGGCTTTCGATATAAACAATCTCTGAGAATAAAATTTTCACTTTCTTTTTCTGAACATTCAGAAACAGGTAATCTTTTTTCTCCTGGCTTTCATTCGATTCCTGTTTTTCTTTGTGTGCTGTTTTTATCTTGGTTACTGCTGTTAAAAAACGTTCAAAATCAAACGGCTTTAACAGGTAATCTGTTACGTTCAGATTAAACCCCTCTACTGCATATTGATGATAAGCGGTTGTAACAATTACAGCAGGAGGATGGGTAAGCGTTTTTAAAAAAGCCATGCCTTTTAATTTAGGCAGATGAATATCTAAAAAAATAAGGTCGGTAAGATTATGCCGCAGGTAGTCAGATGCAAGAATAGCATCTTTGAATGTTCCCTGTAATTCCAGGAACGGTACCTGCGAAATATAGTCCGATAACACTTTTGCCGCTAACGGCTCATCTTCCACTATAATGCATTTTATTTCAGGCATGGCTTGCAAGATTTATTTTTAAGGCAGCTGTAAAGGCAGATTCACCTTGTTGAACAGACAGGTTATAATCTGTATAGAGCAGTTCCAGCTGGCGTCTCAGGTTAGAAAGGCCAATATTTTCTATTACTCCTTTTTCATCAGGAAATTTTTCAGCAGAGTTTTTTACAACAAACGTCAGCTGCCGCTGTTTTACGGAAAGATGAATATCAACAAATGGCTGGTTTCTTGTTTCAGATACGCCATGCTTGAATGCATTTTCAACTAACGGCATCAGCAACAAGGGCGGTAATGCCTGTTTCATATCTTCAATGTCATGGTTAAAATTGACATGTAAAGAATCATCGTAACGCAGTTTTTCAAGTGCTATATAATCGCTGATAATTTTCAGTTCCTGTTCTACAGCTATATATTCTCCGCTGGTTTCATACAGCATAAAACGCAATATTTTCGACAGGCGTAAAATGGATTCAGGAGCCAGGTCGCTCTTGTCTCTTGCCAGTGAATATATATTATTCAGCGTGTTGAATAAAAAATGCGGGTTGGTTTGTGACTTGAGATAATTCAATTCTGCCTGTTGTTTTTCAATGAGCAGCTTTTGAGCCGCCTGCTTTAATTTTATATGATTATAGACATGCCTCACAATTGTAAAAAAGACAATGGAGGCTACGCTGAAGGGAAAGTGGAACGCGACACCTTCCCCTATGAATGCAAATTTTTTTAACTCCGTATAAAAATGTAACCCGATCCCGATGTTTCTCCAGGCATACAAGCCAAAAGAATACAGCATAAGATGAGCGAATAACAGGAAAAGGAATTTAAAGATATTTTTCCGGGTTGCCTGGCGCAGCGTATATTCGAAAAATATAAAATTAAGAATAACAATATAAATAGTATTCCAGGCATAGTTGATGGATCTTATTACAAACTCATCGGGATGCTTTGCCAGGACACTGAATATCCATAATAATAAATAAGCAAGCCCCGTCCATATATAAAATGGAAACCGTTTCACATTGATTGTATTTATCCTGCTGTTCACGGGATAAAGATCGGCAAATGTTTTTACTCATCCCGTTTTTTTCGTTGACATATCTGCGTTGTTTATATACCATAACCCGCTGTATATTGACAACTTGTTCATGGCTTTCTTTAATTAAATATTCTTGCAAAAAAACACAGTCATGAAAAAGAATTTAATCATCCTCGCTGCCATATTATTAATGGCTGCACATCTCCCCGCACAGGTAGGACCTGGTGCAGGCAATTGGAAAACATGGTTCATCACATCAGGCAAAGATTATCGCTTACCGCCACCGTCCTCTTACAAAGAAGAAATTGCGCAGGTGCTTTCCCGCCAGCAAGGCCTTGATTCTGCAGGTTTACAGCAGATCATATACTGGAATGCAGGCGCTCCCGGTTACCGCTGGCAGGATATGATGTCTAAATTATGGATGACAGATACCACCAATAATGGCCCGCGGGCAAACATGTTGCTCGGTACAGCTATTTATGATGCAACCATTGCTGCGTGGGACACTAAGTATGCATACAACCGTCCCCGCCCTTTTGCTGCCGACAGCGGGGTAAAAGCTTTAACAATAAAGCCTGAAAGTCCGTCTTATCCCTGCGAATATTCTGTAGCTGCGGGTGCAGCGGTCACTATCATCGCCCGTTTCTTTCCTTCCCTTGCTGATTCCGTGAATCGTCTGGCGCAGCAGGTGATGTCATCACGTGTTGCTGCGGGCACTGCATTTCCCAGTGATACCCGTGCGGGTTTTGAGCTGGGCAAAAAGATTGCTGAAAAAGAAATTGAGCGAACAAAAGACTTCCCGCCCAAAACTGCCTGGGACGGAAAGATGCCGGAGCAACCGGGTGTTTGGAAAGGAACAAATCCTATGTTCCCTCTTGCAGGTCATAGTAAAACGGTGGTGCTGGACAGCAGCAGCCAGTTTCGTCCCGTTCCGCCTCCTGATTTTGCAAAAGATATGGAGGAGCTGAAAAACTTCAAACCCACGTTTCGCTCGAAGTCTAATGCTTTTTTTTGGGCCAACCAGGACTTCTGGTCTGACATTCTGAACAAAAAGATTTTTGAATACAATATACACCTGGACCCACCGCGTGCAGCCCGGATGTATGCCATTGCAGGGATTGGGTACTATGACGGCTTCGCGGCTTGCTGGGATGCCAAGTATGCTTATTGGGGCATTCGTCCCGATCAGTACGATACTACATACCACTCACTGATTCCGACTCCGCCTTTCCCGGGGTATCCTTCCGGTCATGCGGCTATAAGTGGAGTGATGGGCGAGTTGTATTCGTATTTCTTTCCGGCAGAGAGCGCTTATTTCAGGAAGAAAGCTAAGGATGCGGCAGAGTCACGCTTCCAGGCCGGCATACATTTTCGCACGGATAATGAAGTCGGACTCGAACTGGGCAAAAAGGTAGCGGGCGCAATAATTCAGAAGGTGAGGGATGATGGTGCAGGGGATGAGTTGACTTTGGAAAAGCAAAAAAAGAAATGAAAAATTCAATCAACAGGACGGCACGAATCGGTGGAATATTGTACCTGGTGATCATACTTGCAGGAATGTTTTCTGTTATTTTCGTCAGAGACAAGCTTATTGTTTCAGGAGATGCTGCTGCCACAGCTCATAACATCATGGCTTCTGAGTTGCTTTGGCGTATGGGAATTGCTGCCGATTTGCTGATGCACATTTGTGACATTCCTTTAATGCTGATCATTTACCTGTTGCTGAGACCGGTGAATAAAAATCTTGCCTTGCTTGTCGTGTTATTCAATTTGATACAATCCGCTGTCCTGGTCGCCAACATATTAAATCTTATTGCGGCATTGTCACCATTGGGCAGTGCGGATTACCTTAAAGCATTCGAACCAAACCAGCTCTACGGACAGGCATACCTTTCCGTGAAATTGCATGATATCGGATTTGGGGTTGGTCTTATATTTTTTGGTTTCGTGTGTCTTGTCGAAGGGTATTTGATTTTCAGGTCGGGCTATTTACCAAAGCTCATAGGAATTATGATGCAAATTGCCGGCTTGTGCTATCTTACAAATAGTTTTGCGCTGATTGTTGTCCCTGCATTCGCAAATATGTTATTCCCCGCCATTATGATTCCCTGTTTTATTGCAGAAGTATCATTTTGCCTGTGGCTCATCGTGAAAGGCGTGAACGCCACTAAGTGGGAAAAACAAGTGGCGTTGGAACGTTTAAGGTAGTTTCAACTGAATTAATATTGATAAAGCTAATCCCTTTAAACCAAGAACAATTTATTATACTTTCAATCCTGATGATATATATATGGCATGTTTTTGTACAGCATTTAATAAAAACAATGCACCATGTCAAAAACAGAGAAAAAAAGATGGTTCAGGTATAAATCTTTGCTAAATATGCGTGAACCGTATGAAATGACATATTGGAAACAAAAATTAAATGCGCCTCATAAAAAATTAGCCGCCTATATCAGGCATTTAATTGAGTTAACCAGGAAAACAGTTCCGCATCATAGTTAAGTTATTTTTAATTGCGGTCTTTGTGTATTTCAGCCAAATACAACTGGAATGAAATGTTTTTCCGGCAGATGTTATTGTTTACGATGCTATGCAGTATTTAACAACGCTCCAGTAAAAACCAGATTAATATAAATATTAAAACGGTGCTGAAACAGCCCCCGCCCAATTTTTTGGCACCGTATCCGGCAATGAGTCCTTTAAATAGATTATTCATAGAATTTGTTTTTTGATCTTGACGTGGAATGTTAATTATCTTTATAGAAGCACTTTCACTCCATTCTTAAAACCCGGTAGTGAATTTAATCTAAAAAATGAAAAATGCGAAACTTACAGGATTCGCATTTTTATTTTATTTGGAGAAAGTTCAGAATTAC
>DATEMK010000130.1:0-6701 GCA_035275625.1 Bacteroidia bacterium | reverse complement strand
TTAATGATTCACCGAAAATTTTTTATACACCTTTTCATCATTTGATGAAACAAGAAGTGTGTAAACCCCATTTTCCAGGTCATTTACCGGCATCCTGAAACTTCTTTCATAAGAAACAAGTGTTTTTATTTTTTGCCCGCGCAGATTATAAATGCATAGTTCCTTTTTGCCTTCCTCTAAATTATCAAGCATTAAAAATTTATTTGCCGGATTGGGAAAAATAGTTACATCAGCATTTTGATGCTCATTAACTGAAACCAAAGCAGGATCAATCACAACCGGATTGCTCACCAGGTTAAAATTAACCTGTGAAGTGCTTAACGTCATGGAATAAAATGAAGCTATTTGAATCGCAAATGATACAGGTAAAGTAATCGCTGAATTGGAAGTAATTTCAATAACGCCCAGCGTGTCATACAACTGGTATACATTCACACTATCTGTTCTGCAAAATGCCATCCTGATACCACACATGCCGGTATCTGAACCACCGGCATACAGATTTGCACCCAATGTGCCAAAATCGCTATTGTAGAGAGTAAAGTTTGAAGGTGACATATTGGTGTTCCAATAATCATAAAAGGCAAAAAAAGCGATTCCATATACACTGTCAACAGGCAGGGATGCGCTTCCGGCAATCACATAAAAACGCATTATATCCCCCGGAGCTACCGAATCCTTTTCAGGTTGAATAATAAAATCGGGTTGCGTTGAAAATAATTGCTGGGACGAACGCCAGCTTAAGTCACAGCCACACCATAATTGATGATAACGCATATATATATTCACATCTGCTGTATCTACTATTCCGCTATTGTCAAAATCAGCATGTTTAACATTCACCCCATTTGGAAAAGACGATGGCCAGTCGAATGCATACGCGCTTAATTCGGATGGAACCATCGTTCCATCAAATGCTATATTTCTTACAGGGCCTGTATGACCTAAAGCCATTACGGTATAAAGAATATCTGCAGATGCATTCATGATAGTATCGTGATTGGCGTCACCGGGCCACATGTATGAAATGGTTTCAAGAATGCTGTTGCCGGCTGAATCTGCCGTGGCTATAAGTGCACAGGGAGTAGCCAGACAGGAAGGGCAATCTAAACGTGATGACATATAAGTACCGCTGGTCAGAAAGTTTCCCGGGTTTAATTCTTTTACATACGAAAGTCCATATTCGTTGAATAAATAGGTTTTATCCCATTGCACATTGCCGTTTGAATCAAGCTTTATTAATTCACCACTCATGTGAGGCGGAGGTGTAGAAGTAGAATAATATGTCAGAGGTATTCCTGTTGAAATAATAACTCCTCCGTCAGAAGTCGCATCAATGGATGTAATCGCGGGTTGGTTAATTGTATCTGTCCATACAAGGGCTCCATTGAGAGGATTTATTTTTTTTATTACAGAGAAAGAATTATTTGTATCACAAACAAAAATTGCTGAGGTGTCATACGATATTAAATCAACCTGTCCGGGAAAATTCCAGACAGCGCTTCCGGAAAGATCCATCCGCAAAAGGTTGGTTGGAAATTGAACGATCAGATCATTGTTAGGCATCTGGAATAAAGAACGTCCTCCTTGTGCAGGCATAGCCAGCGAATCAACAGCAATGCCCAGGTTGTTATATTCAAATAAGGAATCCACCCCGGGCGGAAATGAATATACTAAAGCAAAATAATTCCCCGCATTATTGGGTATAACATCCCATGTCCAATGTCCGCCATTGAACAAATAACCCAATTGAACCGTCCATCCGGGCAATCCATTTTTATTATATTTTTTAATCTCTGTCATATTATTAGGAAAACTCCAATGATTAGTGAAAAATATGCATCCGGAGTCAGGTGTAGCCTTGATCCTTGTCGGGGGATCATTTAAATTGTAAATCTCCCATACAACCGTGTCTGTTGCTAAATCATATTTCTGAATGAAATAATAATCACCGTCCCATTTTTTTGTCAACAGGTATAAAGAACCATCTGCTCCTATGGCTGCATCCCGTATTCCGGCTACATAATCATTAACGAGAGAGTAAATTCCACCGTTACAACTACTCAGATTATAAATCCACGTTGATTGCCCGATTACGCTGAACCAAACCGAGAAGATAAAAACAATCAATAGAAGCATTTTTGTTTTCATTTTGAAAATATTTTAAGTCAGTTATTCAGAACAAATTTAAAATTGGCAGCTTTTTTGTCCGCGTAAACTTTTAAAAAGTAAACTCCGTTATCTAAATCATCCACATCTATTTGAATATTTTCTTTATCTGCAAATATCTTTGTCAGAACTGTTTTTCCCATTACATCCCTGATTTCAATTTTTTCAATTTTCAATGCCGGGCTTTTAATTTTAACTTTATCCCTGACAGGATTCGGGAAAATATTTATTTCACTATTCAAAGCATTTGCTTCTATATTCACCAGACCGGCATCAATCACCACTGATCCGTTGATTGTATTAAATGCAACAGGAGAAGTACTATTGGTAAGAGCATAAAAAGAACTGATTTGTAAAGCAAATGCCTGTGGAGATGTAATTCCGGAGTATGCGGTCAACTCTATTACACCAAGAGTATCATACAAATTGTAAGCATTAAGATTATCCGTTTTACTGAAAACCATCCGGATGTCGCTTCCGGCAGGTGCACCAGAACTCAAACCCAGAAAATTCGTTCCCAATATTCCGAAATCGCTATTGCTAATAGTTATACTTGGCACGGACATATCAGTAAGATAATAATCGTAGTAAGCTGAAAAAGCAATGCCGTAAACACTGTCTATCGGCTGGGCCGCGTTTCCTGCAATGACATAAAAACGCATCACTTCACCCGGAGCCACTGAATCTTTTTCGGGCTGCAATACAAAATCGGGTTGCGTGGAAAATAATTGCGAGGATGACCGCCAGCTTAAAATATATCCATCCCATAAAATAGGGGTTGACAAATATAGATTCACATCAGCCGTATCCACTACTCCATTGTTATCAAAATCCGCATGTTTTACGTTCACTCCATTTGGAAACAAAGAGGTCCAGTCAAAGGCATACGCGCTCCCGATCCATGGCCCAAACAATGTATCAGCTGCTATAATTCTCCGGGGACCGGTTTTGCCTAAGGCGATTCCCGTATAAAGAACATCCTCAGGTGCATACATGGTATCATTGTGATTGGCATCACCGGGCCACATGTAAGAAGTTGTTTCGAGAATACTGTTGCCAGCTGAATCTATTGTCGCTATGAATGCGTTGGGGGTTAATGCAGCTACAGGAGAAAAAAAATCTGTTGCATAATAAGTTCCGCTTGTGAGATAATTTCCGGGAGAAAGCTCTTTGATAAAACTAAATCCATATTCATTGAACACATACGTTTTTGACCATTGAATAGTGCCAGCCAAATCTAATTTTATCAACTGCCCGTTCATATTAGGGGGAGGATAATTCTGAGAACTATACGTTACAGGTATTCCAGTTGAAATAATAACACCTCCGTCTGATGTTCCGTCAATGGATGTGATATTTGGCTGGTTGATGGTGTCTGTCCACAGAATTCCTCCGTTTTGCGGATTTACTTTTTTAATTACTGCAATACCATTAGTTGTGTCGGGGTTGCAAATAAATACTGCTGACGTATCCCATGAAATCAAATTGATTGCTCCGGGTAATGTCCAGGCTATATTTCCCGATAGATCCATTCGGAAAAGCTGATTAGTTTGCTGAATCAATAAATCATTGTTAGGCATCTGAAATAATGAACGTCCCTGCACAGGTAAGGAATCAATGATAGTTCCTGAATTATCATACTCATATAAAAGGTATGTAACGCCCGGTAAATACCTGACAAGCAGGGCAAAATAATTACCTGCATTATTCTGAATAACGTCATAAGTCCAGTGCCCCCCGTAAGGAGGAATTTCAGGCAAAGTATCTGACCATTGAATATTGCCGTTTTTATCATATTTATATATGGTAGACCACACTTCTCCGGTCCCCCCATTATCAATATCGTTTAAATAAAAAATAAAACCGGAATCTGCTGTGGATTTTATATCAGTTATATAAGAAGTGATATTATCCAATTGCAAATACATTGACCATGCTATAGTATCAGTAGTCAAATCAAATTTATAAAGATAATAAAAATGATCTGGCCAGATTTTCGCTATCATATACACCGAACTGTCAGGGCTGATTGCTGCGACTTGGATTCCAGAAACATTATCATTATCTAACATTGAAAAACCATCAGTAGTATGATAACTCAGATTATAAATCCACGTTGATTGCCCGTTTACCCTGCACCAAACCGAAAGGATAAAAATGATCAGTAATAATTTTTTCGAAATCATTTTATACATTTTTTAATGGTTCACAATAAATTTTATATCCTCTGTTTTTTTGTTTGTATAAACTTTCAAAAAATACATCCCGTTTTCTAAATTGCTTAAATCTGTTTCCGCATTTTTTATGTCAGCAAGTGCTTTATGCACTATCACTTCTCCCATTACATTCCGGATTTCAATTTTTTCAATTTCAAGGGTTGAACTTTGAATTTTGATTTTGTGTTTTACGGGATTAGGAAAAATATTTATCTCATTATTTAAAGTATTTTCTTTTATATTCACCAAAGCCGGATCAATCATCACCGGATTGCTCACCAGGTTAAATCCAACTTTTGAAGTGCTGAGTGTCATGGAGTAAAAGGAAAAGAACTGAAACGAAAAGCTTGTGGGGGAAGTAATTCCTGAATTGGCAGTAAGTTCAATGACAGCTAATGTATCATGCAGTTGGTACACATTCGTACTATCTGTTCTGCAGAATACCATTCTGAATTCACCCATCCCCAAACCGGCACCCGACATATTTGTTCCGGGAATTCCAAAATCGCTGTTGCTGATAGTTACTACAGGTTGATTCATATCCGTATTCAAATAATCATACAAGGCTAAAAAGGCTATTCCAAAGACACTGTCCACTGGCAGAGATGTACTTCCTGCAATAACATAAAAACGCATCACATCACCGGGATCTACCGTATCGTTTTCGGGCTGAAGAATAAAATCCGGTTGCGTGGAGAATGTCTGCTCAGGTGTTCGCAAAGGATACAGCTCATTTAAATACCATAACTGGGGATATGCCATGTACATATTTACATCAGCAGTATCAATCATTCCGCTGTTATCAAAATCTGCATGTTTCACATTTACTCCATTTGCAAACGAAGACGACCAGTCAAATGCATAAGAGCTGAAATGCCAGATTGGCCACCAATCAAGTGGTGTATTCCTTACCGGTCCGGATTTACCTGAGGCCATTACAGTATAAAGTATATCTTCCGGTGCAAACAGCGTATCATTATCATTGGCATCTCCGGGCCACATATAAGAGGCAGCTTCAAGAATACTGTTGCCCGCTGAGTCCACCGTTGCAATAAATGCGTTGCTACTGCACATCTGCGGATTGTCAATATCCGATACATAATATGTTCCGCTCGTAATGTAATTTCCGGGACTGATCTCTTTGACAAATGACAACCCGTATTCATTAAATGTATATGTTTTTGTCCATTGCATATTCCCGTTAGCATCTGTTTTTATAAGTTGTCCGTCCATTTGTGCAGGAGCAGCCGAAAAGCCAGATAAGGGTTCTACACCAACCGACATGATAACTCCCCCGTCCGATGTACCGTCAATAGAGGAAATGTTGATTTGGCTGATGGTGTCCGTCCACACCAGGCTGCCGGCCAGCGGATTTATTTTTTTTATTATTGAAAAGGAATTACCAGTGTCGCAGACAAAAATTGATGAACTGTCAAACGATAATAAATTAAACGATCCCGGAAAAGTCCATATCGTATTTCCTGAAAGATCCATGCGCACAAGCTGTGTATTTTGCTCCATGAGCAAATCATTGTTTGGCATCTGGAAAAGTGCACGATACCCATGCCCCGACCACGGCAATGGTAAGGAATCAATTACAATACCGAGGTTGTTAATTTCATATAAAGTATCTGTCGGAAACTGAGAATAAACCAAAGCAAAATAATTTCCTGCATTATTTGGCATGACATGATTCGTCCAATGCCCTCCTGTGGGATTAATAATATCCATATAGACTGACCATTCCTGCGATGCATTTTTTGTGTATTTTTTAATTGAAGTGTGAAACTGTCCGGGTCCACCGGTAAGCCAGCTGCTTGAGCCAAAAATAAAACCTGAATCCGGTGTTGCTCTTACATTCGATATGATCTCCTTATAGCTAAGCAGGGATGTAAGACCAAGATACATTGCAACAGAATCTGCTGCAAGATCATACCTGTAAATTCCCTTTTCACCTCCGCTGGCCGTCCTGGCAAGAAAATACAAAGAGCTGTCAGGACTTATATCAAGATCTATAATGCCGCAAACATCATCATGCAAGGGAGAAAAATTTAATCCGTTATAATTCTGGTGATTGACAGGATACATCCACGTAGTTTGCCCGTTTATCCTGTTGCAAACTGAAAAGATAAAAATGATCAGTAACAGTATTTTCGAAATCATTTTATAAATTTCTTAATCAATAATTGACTTACATTTTCCTTTTCAATTCGAGTTGTGAAATTAAATGATTTTTGCTTGATCGGGTTTCTGATTAACAAAATCATACTTTTAGATGAGGCATTTTTGATACATTAGTACGACAGATTTATTTTT
>DATEMK010000129.1:0-6886 GCA_035275625.1 Bacteroidia bacterium | reverse complement strand
GAAACTTTTTCACATCTGTACGAAAAAGGAATTTGAGAAGGACGGAGAGAAGAAAGCTATTTGGTATCGAGCAGGATTTTTAAAAGAGGCTGACAGTGGAAGAAAGTATATTAAGTTTTTCCACCAACCGGAAACAGAGTTTTTTGTTTTTGAAAGGGAAGAAAATAATCAGGAAACATTAGAGGTAGCAGCATAATTTTCTTCTATTGTATGCTGCACTCAAAAACAACACCTGTCCCCAATGTTCTTTTTGATGCATACCTAAAACGTTTAAGTTCCGCAGAACTTAAAGTGCTTCTTGTAATTGTCAGAAAAACTTTAGGCTGGTCAGATAAGCAGGCTTCTAATGGGAGGAAAGAAGTTGATTGGATTTCAAACAGTCAACTGCAGGCATTTACGGGCTGTTCAAGGCGGGCGATTTCGACTGCAACGGAAAGCCTGGTCAATAAAAGGCTAATTGAGGTATTACATGAAAATGGAAGCCTGCTTGATGATCCGCAAAAGCGAAAAGGGAAGCAACGCTTGTATTACCGGATTTCTTATGAGTTTTATTCACCTGTGGAAAACTCGGGGAAAGAGAGTTCACTTCTGTCCTTTTCTGAGTTGCCCTGTGCAATTATTGCACAGGAC
The DNA here is from genome assembly GCA_035275625.1 of Bacteroidia bacterium. Lineage (GTDB taxonomy): Bacteria > Bacteroidota > Bacteroidia > AKYH767-A > OLB10 > DATEMK01. The sequence continues at coordinate 6,256 of DATEMK010000129.1, read as the reverse complement.
TTGAGCAAAAAGGTAACAGCACTTGCGCAAAAAATGCGCATAACAAAAGAAACCCTACAAAACTAACTCTTACAAAATATTAATATAAAAAGTCGAACCATTAAACGCATCTTTAAATTACTAACGTGGCCAAACTTAACGAAATTGAAACATTTCCTTTTAGAAAGGAACATCTCAAACAGTTTAAAAAAGAATTAAAAATGGCAGGAAGCTTTGACGAACTAATGCTCCAAAAAAAAGCCATTCAGAGAAAGATGGGAATGAAATATATTGAGATATACAAAGACATTGACCAATACAAAAGCACATTTCTAACCGGAGCATATGAATCACTTCGTCCATTTTACGAAACTGAAATGCCATATGTATTCTGGAGCGCTCTGCACGAAATTATTTTGAATAACGATGAGAAACAACAATGAAACCTCCGCTGACCTACTTCGGAGGAAAACAAAAGCTGTCTCAACTTATTCTGTCCCTGATCCCAAAACACAACCTGTATTGTGAACCCTTCTTTGGTGGCGGTGCAGTATTCTTTGCAAAGCATCCGTCAGCTATTGAAGTCATCAACGATAGCAATGGCGGCCTGATAAACTTTTACCGTGTTGTCAAGAACAACTTTGGAAAATTAAAAAAGGAAATTCTGCCAACATTACACAGCAGAGATTACCATATGGCAGCAAAAATGGTTTTGGGCTATCCGCATCTCTTTAACGAAATTAAACGCGCCTGGGCGATCTGGGTGCTTGCTAATGAAGGATATGCCTCCCGTCTTGATTCATCATGGGGATATGACCGGAAAAGAAATACTTCAGCAAAGCGGTTGCATTATAAGCGTGAAGGTTTTTCAAAGGAATATGCACAACGTTTAGAGAAGGTTGAAATTGAAAATACGGATGCATTAAAAGTCATAAAAACAAGAGATTGCAAAGAAAGTTTCTTTTACTGCGATCCACCATACTTCAATGCAGGTATGGGACATTACAAAAATTATTCAGAACAGGATTTTGAAAATCTTTTGAAACTCCTCTCCCAAATAAAAGGAAAATTCCTTCTCAGCTCATATCCATCCGAATTATTAAATAAGTACATCAGAAAAAACAAATGGCAGACAAAACAAATTGAAATGCCTTTATCCGTTATAGCCAAATACAAAACCGGCAAAAGAAAAACAGAAGTCCTGACTGCCAATTACGAGATGTGATGGGCAAAAATCCCCCTACCTAACCCTTTCTTTTTCTTTTTTTCTTTCGTTCTTTCTTTTTTTCTTTTTCGAAACCGAAAAAGAAAAAAAGAAAGAACAACACTATTTGATTCGCTCATTTCATTTTTTACTCTGAATTTTTTCTGTACTGATTTTTCATACAGTTCTTTAAAAAATCAAATAATTAAAAATCAAATAACATGAATCAAAAAAATCAAACATCAAAGAATGACGTGTATCAAATCGTCACAAACAAAGTCATTGAACAGTTAGAAAAAGGATGCGTACCCTGGAAACGTCCGTGGACTGCTGCAGGACTTCCTCAAAATCTCATTACAAGAAAACCTTACCGGGGAATTAATGTCATGCTTCTTGCACAATGCGGCTATTCCCAAAATCTTTTTTTAACCTTTAAACAGGCGAAGGAATTGGGAGCTTCGATAAAGAAAGGGGAGAAAGCGCAAATCGTTATTTACTGGAAAAGGATAGTAAAAGAAGGTCCGGAAGAAGGAGCAACAGAATCAATCCTCCGGTATTATAAGGTTTATAATATTTCGCAGTGTAATGGAATACCCGAATCCAAATTACCGCCTCCCGAACTTCAAAATGAGCCGATCTTAGATTGTGAGCAAATTATTATCGAAATGCCTAAAAGACCGGCTATCCAACAAGTAGAAGACACTGCCTATTATCATCCCATTCATGATTACGTCAACATGCCTCCGATGAAGAACTTACTTCATAGCGAGGCATATTGCAGTACTCTTTTTCGGCAATTAATTCATAGTACTGGTCATACAAGCAGGATAAATCGGAAAGAATTAATGCAGATGAAACCGTTTAATTCTGAAATGTTTACTCTTGAAGAATTGATTGCTGAAATGGGTGCAAGTTTTCTTAATTCCCTAACTGGTATTGAACAGAAGGAATTTCAACAGGATACTTCGTACATTCAAGGATGGTTAAGCAAGCTTAAGAATGACAAACGCCTAATTGTTACTGCCGGTGGCCTGGCGCAGAAAGCTGTTGACTTTATCCTCGATGTAAGACATGACGATCTGACTGAAAAGGAGAAAAATGTGGAAACAAACGAATCAAATAGTGTTTCAGCATGAGTACAGAAGAAAATTCCAGTAATTCATCAAAGCGTTTTTATAAGGTGTATTATGGTAATTACACATACACCAATGAACGGCACCCGCTTATCCGGTTAAAAGGCAAGTATCTCAATGATCTTAATTTTAAAATCGGAGATGTGATTGAAATAACGTTTGAGGATAACCGGATTATTATTGAGAAGGTGGTTAACATAAAATTAGTTTAAGCAAATGCCTGATTTTAATTTCAGGCATTTTTCTTATATCAGAATAAAATAATTTTTCTCTGATTATCAGAAAACTACAAGCCTTTTCAATCATCCTTATCACAGTCGTATGATTTTTATGATTACATTACAGCCACAAAATTGATATTATTACAATCATTCACAAAAAAGATGAAAACAGACAAGTCAGCCACAAAATTCTTAATTCTCAAAGGTACAAAACCTGTACCTGCAACAAAAGAAGAGTATGAAATATTTCAAGCTTCAGAAAAACAAAAAGAAATTGAACAGAGGGTAGCTGTTAAAGGCTCAAAGGATGAGGTGAGCCTGAGCTTTTCGGGTAACTGGTCATTCAGGGATGATTATGCAGGGAAGCCCTTTTTTGTTATTTATTATGAATCGGGCAGCATCGTAGAGTGGAACAGCGTGACAGAGGAATTATTTGCAACCTATGAAGAAGCACTGAGCCGATTTAATGAGCTTGCAAAGATTAAGGAAAAGAAAGCTGCTTAGAATAGAAATCAGAGAATAGAACGTGGGATGTGTATCTGAATTGCCATTCATATTTTTCTTTCCGGTACGGGACCATTAGCCCGGAGGATTTGCTTAAGGATGCAACCCAAAACGGCATTGCTTCGCTTGCTTTAACGGATATTAATAATACGTCAGGTGTACTGGATTTTGTAAGGCTTGCACCGAGGCATAAAATCAAACCGGTCATTGGGATAGATTTCAGGAATGGCAATGATCAGAAATTTATCGGAATTGCAAGAAATAATGAAGGTTTCCGGGAGCTGAATGATTTTCTTTCGCATCATTTGCATAATGGTGACGAGATACCAGGTGATGCACCTATTTTTTTCCACAGCTACATTATTTATCCTTTTAAAAAAGATTTCAGAGCATTAAAGGATAATGAGTTTATAGGTATAAGGCCGGGGGAAGTAAACCGTTTTGTTTTCACCGAATGGAAAAAGCATCCTCATAAATTAGTCATCCTTTCTCCTGTCACTTTCCGCGATAACGGAGGATATAGCACCCACAGGCTGCTGCGCGCCATTGATAAAAATGTAGTCCTCAGCAGACTGGATAAAGCCGAAGAAGCCGCAAAGGATGAAATCATGTTAAATAAATACGAGCTGATTAAAATATATGGTGACTATCGCCTGATTATTGAAAACACCGAGAAGCTCTTGGATAATTGCTCCGTCAATTTTGAATTCGGAAAAAGCAAAAACAAAAAAACCTTTACCGGAAATTTCTATGAAGACGAACTGTTGTTAAAAAAACTATGCAGTGAAAATTTAAAGTACCGTTACCCTAATCCTGACAAAACGATTAAGGAGCGGTTGAACAAAGAAATTAAGGTGATCACCGAACTTGGCTACGCCTCATATTTTCTGATCAATTATGACATTATAAAATATGCGCAGCATAAAAACTTTTATTATGTGGGGCGGGGAAGCGGAGCCAACAGCATGGTTGCGTACGTATTGCGCATTACGGATGTAGACCCCATTGATCTCGACTTGTATTTTGAACGGTTCATGAATATATACCGCACCAGCCCTCCTGACTTTGACCTTGATTTTTCATGGAAAGACCGGGATGAAATTATTGAATACATTTTCCAGACACACGGAGCCACACATACAGCCCAGCTTGCAACGTACAGCACCTTCCAGGCAAATTCTGTAATACGCGAATTGGGGAAAGTTTTCGGTTTGCCCAAAGTGGAAATTGATGACCTCAGCGAAAACAAACATAATCCGCAAACACCTGATAATATTACCAAATTAATTAAAAAGTACTCCCAATTCATTCATGATCTCCCGAACCACCTCAGTATTCATGCCGGAGGTATTTTAATTTCGGAATTACCCATCCATTATTATACTGCTACCACCATTCCGCCAAAAGGATTTCCGCTTACGCAGTTCAGTATGCTCGAGGCCGAAGATATTGGATTGTACAAATTTGATATTTTATCGCAGCGCGGGCTGGGTCATATAAAAGATGCGGTGGAACTTGTGGAAAAAAACCAGGGAATTAAAATTGATATCCACGATGTGCCCGCCTTCAAGAAAGATGAAAAAGTGAAAGTTCGTTTGCGTGAAGCCCGCTGCATGGGTTGCTTTTATATTGAAAGCCCGGCAATGCGCATGCTGCTGCGAAAGCTCGAAGTGGACAATTATCTTGGCTTGGTGGCTGCAAGTTCTATCATCCGTCCTGGTGTGGCTTCTTCAGGAATGATGAAAGAATATATCCTTCGTTACCGCAAAATGAAACCGACCTACCAGACACCAAAGGAAATTTATGACATCCTCAAAGAAACTTACGGGGTGATGGTATATCAGGAAGATGTGATTAAGGTAGCTCACTATTTTGCAGGGCTAACATTAGGCGAAGCCGATATGCTCCGCAGGGGCATGAGTGGTAAATACAGAGGAAGAGAAGAATTTGAAAAAGTAAAAAATAAATTTTTTTCCAATTGCACTGAACGCAAAATTGATGATGCCATTGCAAAAGAAGTGTGGCGACAGATAGAAAGCTTTGCCGGGTATGCTTTTTCAAAAGGGCACAGCGCCTCTTATGCAGTGGAGAGTTACCAGAGCCTGTTCCTGAAAGCGTATTATCCATTAGAACACATGGTAGGTGTGATCAATAATTTTGGCGGCTTTTTCCGTACAGAATTTTATGTGCATGAGGCGCGCATGTGCGGGGGAGCGATCCATGCACCCGATATAAACAGGAGCGAAGACATTACATCAATTAATGGCAAAGACATTTACCTGGGGTTTGCGCACGTACAGAGTCTTGAAAAAAAAGTAAGAGAAGAAATTTTAAATGAGAGAGGAAGGAACGGTGCTTTTAATTCACTTGCCGATTTTATGAAGCGTGTTTCCATTGCCGTGGAGCAATTGCGCGTTCTCATTCGCGCGGGCGCATTCCGTTTTACAGGCAGAACAAAGAAACAATTGCTGTGGGATATTCATATTGAAGTGGGCGCATCAAAGAAAACTGTAGCCAAAAAAGAATTGTTTGAAGTGGAACAGAAAGAATATATCTTGCCTCCGTTGTATCATGGCAGGCTCGATGATGCATTTGATGAAATGGAGTTGCTGGATTTTCCGCTTTGCTCACCATTTGAACTTATCTTCCGATCCACACTCCTAACCGCTAAAGGGGTATCTGCACCCATAACTGTAGAACTTGCAAGTGAATTAAAAAACCATACAGGAAAGATTATCGAAATAACCGGCTATTACGTTACTTCAAAGCATACGCAAACAAAGCATAAGGAACACATGATGTTTGGAACATTTCTTGACAGAGAGGGATTTTTCTTTGATACAGTACATTTCCCTAAAATTGCAGCGCAATTTCCTTTTACCGGGAGAGGGTGTTACTGCATTAAAGGAAAAGTTGCTGAGGAGTTTGGATTTTACAGTCTGGATGTGGTGGAAATGAAAAGGCTGGATTTTATTTCAAAAGAGGAAATTTTACAGGTGCAATGACAAAAAAACAAATAAAAAATCTTGTTATTATTTTAATACTAATTTTATGGGCGATATGGCTTGGACAAAGAATGAAAAGCGAAGAACAGGCAGTGAAAGAAAATGATAGAAAAGCGGATGAGTATTTTGAGAAACAGGATTCATTGAACAAAATAAAATCTAATCAATAAGAAATAAAATTAATATTATTTATTGACTAAGTCAATATTT
>DATEMK010000128.1:0-8006 GCA_035275625.1 Bacteroidia bacterium | reverse complement strand
ATAATGCTATAAATTAAAATTGATGCCAGAGACGAATACCCGGAATCAGGGGAAATAAAGCCTCATTTAATATTTTAACATCACTAATTGTTTTTAGTCATAATGCACTGCGCAGCATGATCTTTACTCCCTGAAATTAAAAATGGGTAAAATGTGAAGGCGTGTAATGGCACATTCTTTTGATAGAAATATTAAAAATTTATTTTATGGAAAACACAACAGAAAAAAAACACAGACCATCAAACGAAAGAGAAGCATCAGCTGAATCCCGTTCACCATTGCATGAATATGGGCATAAAGGGCGACAGGCTAAAACAGATCGCATTGTGGAACTTGACCAGGAATGGGATGCCGAACGAACGCTACTATTAAATGCCGCTTTAGTCACTCTTTCTGGTGCTTTATTGGGAGCATTTGTAAGTAAAAAATGGTTAATACTTTCTGCTGCCGCTGCGGTTGTTATGGCTGAACAGGCTCTGACAGGATGGAGTCCGCCATTGGCAATAATGAAAAAATTGGGTAAACGTACAAAAGATGAAATAACCCGTGAACGCTATGGATTAAAAGCAATGAAAGGTGATTTTAAGAATGCTTCTGATTCCGAAAAAGTCTGGGAATCCACAGAATAATGTTTTTCTGATACTACTCCTGCTAATTCCACTGCCTGCGGGATCCATAGATTAAATTCTTTCAATTTGTGCATCTTTTAAGATGAAATGTCCTGGGATGTGTTATACTCCTTTAAATCACGTAGCTGTACTAATATGATAGTGCTTTTTATTTTTTTGAGAATTGTAAATTCATATTCATCAAAAATAATCCTGTCGTTGGTGTTGGGTATTCTGCCAAATTTGTGAATAAGCTTTCCGGCTAACGATTCATAATCATGACCTTTTTTGAGAGGGTGGGAAAGAAAATCATTTATATCGTCAAGAGAAGCAGATGCAATCACATTAAAAGCTTTGTCATTAATTTTCTCCACTATGGGTGTTTCGGCATCGTATTCATCCTGTATTTCGCCTACCAGCTCTTCCAGTAAATCTTCCATTGTAATAATGCCTTTCGTTCCACCGTACTCATTTAACACAATTGCAATTTGCTGGTGCTTGATTTGAAATTCTTTTAATAAAGCGCCTATTCTTTTGCTTTCCGGTATCATCATGACAGGGCGCATGATTTCACGGATATTTATTTTTTCACTTTTTCGTATTTTTAACAAAATGTCTTTCAGGTAAACCACTCCGGCAACATTATCAAAAGAAGCTTCATACACCGGTATCCTGGAATAACTTTCTTCAATAATTTTATCGAGGACAGATTCATTAAACTCATTTAAATTAATGGCCACCACATTTATCCGGGGAATCATTACCTGTTTGGCAGTGCGCTGTGAAAAATCAAAAGCATTTTTAATTATGTTATAATTTGATTCTTCAATCGTGCCGCTTTCTTTACCCTGCCTCATCAAATATCTTAGCTCTTCGCTGCTGTGAACTTCAGTTCCATGTACTGAAGAAATACCAAGCATCTTTAAAATAACATTTGCAAAACCGTTTAGCATCCAGATAAAAGGTTTGAAAATGATGTAAAAAAACTGCAGGGGATAAGCAATAGCAAGCGTAGTCCCTTCAGAACGCTGAATAGCGATTGATTTTGGCGCAAGCTCTCCGAAAATAATATGTAATACTGTGATAATGGCAAAGGCAACTGGCAAAGCAATCTGGTGGGCCAACTTTTCAGTTATATCCAGATTTAAAAGATGCATTATTCCAATTATTAATTTTGAAACTACGGGCTCGCCAATCCAGCCCAAACCCAAACTTGCCAATGTAATTCCTAATTGTGTGGCAGCAAGGTATCCGTCAAGATGAGAAACGATGTGCTTTCCTAATTTAGCAAAATGATTACCTTTCTGCACCTGGATGTCGAGTTGCGAAACGCGTACTTTTACAATGGCAAATTCTGCCGCAACAAAAAATCCATTCATAAAAACCAGGAGAAAGGTGATGAAAATATCAAGTGCCATATGTGAATTGTTACAGTTATTTTGTACGTAAAGATAGCGTGTATTGTAAAGGAAAAATAATGTACACGTCTATTGCCCGCAATCAATACCGCAAACGAGAGAGAGCGGGGAGAATTATTTTGGCAACGATATATTTTTTTTCAGAAAGATGGATAAAGTTGTAAGCCTGGCGGCAGAAACACAGCAGTCAGCATTTAATTTACTCAGTTTTTTTGCAGCAACCATCTAACTTTTGATAAGCTTCTGCATCTGCTTTTACCTCATCAGCATCATAACCGAGCTTTGAAATACGTTCCCGTATTTTCTCTGCAGTAATTTTTTCAGGATTGTATGTAACAGAAATGGTCATTGCTTTTTCATCAAGCACAATATTTTTAATTCCTTTGGTAAACAATTCTTTTTGAAGTTTCCCCCCGCAACTTTCGCATTTCTTGCAATGGTCACAATAGATGTTTGTCTTAATAATGATTTTTTCTGTTCCTTTTTTTGCAACTGCAGCCTGCGAAAAGGTAAACAGGATAATTAAAGTTGAAATTACTTTAACGGATGTGATGAATGATTTGATCATGCTGTTATTTGTTTAAATTATTTATCAGTAATTTGAATACTGTTTGATGATTTGAATTACAAATTTACAATTGATATTTATATAAGTCAGCTACTGTTTCGTGAAACTCCTTTTCGGTTTCCAAATAATTATTAAAGGCATGGTAATAATAATTTATTTCCATAAAATATTCGATGGTGGAAATATGTCCTGATGACAGCGCTTTATCCAGGAGTGAGTTATTATTGAGTGACAATAAATTATCCTGGTACTCATGAAGGGCGGCATGGAGGTTACTGTATTTTTCGTAGATATGCTTAATATGATAATAATGTTCGTTAATGTGCGCCTGCAATTCTAATTCGGCAAAAAGAAGCTGTGCCTTTTTTTGCTTTACGGTGTTTTTGTTTTCCCATAAGGGTATGCTGATGCCCGTGTGGATTCCGTTAAACTTTTGCCCTGTGAATCCCTGGTAGTGATAACCTAATTCCATTTTGGGAAGTGATAACGCCCTGCTGACTTCAATTTGTTTTTGTGCAATGATTTTTTCCTGCTCTAAGTTTTTACGTAACGGGTCGTTGCTTTCATAGTCATTTTCTAATTGTTCAAACGGAGGAATAGCAGGCAGTGCCGGATAAACTGTATCGCTCAAAGAAATAGCAATACCTCCGTTCAATTCCGTTAATTTTTGATTGAGCTGGTTGATTTCGGAAAAATTATCCTGGAATTCTTTTTTAATTTCTATCAACTGCAATTGCGCTTTGTTTACATCAAGAATATTTCCCTCGCCTTTTTCCAATTTGGTTTTAAAAGCAGAAAATAATTTTTCTGTGTTTTGTTTTTGCTGCACAAGCCGGAACTGCAGTTTGTTATGATAAATCAATTGTATGCAGGTTTTTTTTGCATCGAGTAAAATATCCTGCCGTGATGCTGTGAGCTTATATTCAGCCTGGGTACTCAGTTGCTTTGATAATTGATTTTTTTTGAAGTATGCAGAAGGAAAATCAAATGACTGGTTAACATTAAACTCTTCCTGGTTACCGTTTGCAGCAGGAGTTCCTTTTAAATAATCGTATTCAACAGTGGGGTTATAAGGAGTAAGCCCTGTTTTGTATTGAAGTTTTTGCGCTTCCCAATATTGCGTGGTTGCAATTATAGTTTTGTTATTCTTCTTTATTTCAGCAAGGACATTTTCTGTTGCTGACTGAGCATTTCCTTTTGCTGTAAGCAGTAAAAGAATTATGAATGCTGAATGTTGAATGTTGAATGTTGAACTCAACACTGAAATGAATTTTATATTTCCCATTTTAAATTTCATTTGGAATTTTTGTTTGATAGATAGTAAACCACCGGAACAATAAAGATGTTGAGCAATGTTGATGTAAGTAAACCACCGAGAATAACTTTTGCCATCGGACTTTGAATTTCGTTGCCTGGTAAATCACCGGCTATTGCAAGCGGTATGAGTGCAAGCCCTGCGGTGAGTGCGGTCATTAGTATAGGGCTTAACCTGTCCTTTGAGCCTGTGATAATAGTATCGTATAAATTTATACCTTCCTCTTTCAGCGTTTTATAATGAGATATAAGCAGGATTCCATTTCGGGTGGCTACTCCGAAAAGTGTTATAAAACCAATGATGGACGGAATGCTCATGATGCCGCTTGTGAAATAAATGCTGAACACTCCTCCGATAAGCGCAAGCGGAAGATTTAATAAAATGATGCCTGCAATTTTTACATTCTTAAATTCCTGGAAAAGCAAAAGGAAAATAACAAGTAATGATAACAATGATGTAACGAGCAATGTTTTTGAAGCTTCTGCTTCCGCCTGGAACTGCCCGCCATATTCGATATGATAGCCTTCATGAAGCTTTATCTTTTTGCTTACAATTTTCTGAATTTCTTCTACAGCGCTTTTCTGATCGCGCCCTGTAACATTGGCTGAAACGACTGTCTTGCGCTGCACGTTTTCACGATTGATGGTGTTAGGTCCGCTTGTGCTGATAATGTCTGCAATGTAATGAAGCGGAATCCTGCGGTGATGCGATTGGTTTTTTAAGAGGGTATTTTCACTTTCTCCATCAATCATTTCATCATTTTCGCTGACTCCCAAATCAATTAATGTGTTGCGGATGTTTTCAATTGAACCCCGGTTGGCATCATCAAACCGAAGTATTAAATCGAAAGTTCTGTTGCCTTCGTAAATCTCAGAAACTTTTTCTCCTGCAAAAGCCACGTCTATAAACTCGTTAAATTCTCCGATAGTAATTCCATAGTGATTGAGCACATCACGCTTTGCTTTTATCTGCACCTGCGGAATTTCAATTTGCTGCTCCACATTTAAATCAACCAGGCCATCAATATCCTGAATTTCGTTTTTGATCTGATTAGAAAGCGTAAAGAGCCTGCTTAAATCATTTCCAAAAATTTTGATGGCAATGTTTGCGCGTGTTCCTGAAAGCATGTGGTCAATGCGATGCCCGATAGGTTGACCGATGGTAATGTTGACACCTGAAACACCTGAAAGTTTTTCCCGAACATCCTGCATAAAATCTTCACGGCTTCTTTCTTTTAAAATAAAAGGCGCTTCTATCTCTGAAGAATTCACCCCCTGGGCATGTTCGTCTGATTCTGCCCTGCCTGTCCTGCGTGTGGTAACAGTTATTTCCGGTATGGTGAGCAATGCGTGTTCTGCCTGCGTACCTAATTTGTTGCTTTCTTCCAGTGAAATTCCCGGCAGGCTGACTACACTTATCACCAATGACCCTTCGTTAAATTCAGGAAGAAAACTTCTTCCCAATTGTGTCATTACTAAAAGTGTTGCAATAAACAACATAATGGAAACTGCAATGACTGTTTTTTTCCATCGCATTACTTTTTCCAAAAGTGTGGTATAGTTATTTTGCAACCGCTGCACTAACCAGCCTTCGCCATGCTGCTTCTGCAACATTTTTTCATTGGTTAAAAGGTAGCTGCCCAGCACAGGAGTGAGTGTGATGCTTACAACCAGTGATGCAAAAAGTGAAACAATGAATGCAATGCCGAGAGGGGCTAATAATTTTCCTTCCATACCAGATAAAAAGAAAAGAGGAATAAATGCAACGATTATAATAAAGGTGGCATTGATAATGGAAGTCCTGATTTCCACAGACGCATCAAAGATTACTGTTAGTTTATCTCTGCGTTCCTGTTTTGGCTTAACGGCATTTTGTTTTAAGCGCTTGAAAACATTTTCAACATCAATGATTGCATCGTCAACCAGCGCACCGATAGCAATTGCCATTCCGCCTAAGCTCATCGTGTTAATAGTATAGCCAAGCCAATGTAAGGTGAGAATAGCAGCGATTAATGAAATAGGAATTGCAAGCAATGAAATGATCGTTGCACGCCAATTCATTAGAAACAAAAACAAAATGATGATTACAAAAATGCTTCCTTCCAATAATGTTTTTTGAATATTGCTGATAGATGCGTTGATAAAATCCGCCTGGCGGAAAATATGCGTGTTGATTTTTATATCGGGAGGCAGATTGCTTTGCATATCTGCAACTGCCTCATCAATCTTTTGTGTAAGCTCAAGTGTATTGGTAGCAGGTTGCTTTGCAATTGATAAAACAATTGCAGGTTTGGTGTTAGATGATGCATCGCCAATTTTCTGAGCCGCACCGATTTTTATTTCAGCAACATCCTCAATACGGATGACTTTTCCGTTTGCAGATTTGATGACAGATTTACCCAGCTCATTTATGTCGTTGGTCCTTCCGATTCCTTTAACGATGTATTCGTTTCCGTATTCATTCATAAAACCACCCGATGAATTTCCATTCGCCTGTTTGGTGGCAATGAGCAATTCATTCAACGATACATTGTAGTAGTTCATTTTTTGGGGCGAAGCAAGTATCTGGTACTGCTTGTATTCCCCACCCATTACGATGACCTGTGCCACTCCACCTGTTGCCAATAAACGGGGACGAATTGTCCAGTCGGCAATAGTGCGTAAATCCATCATAGTGGTAGTGCCGGCAGTCAATGAAATAAACATTACTTCTCCCATGATGCTGGATTGCGGTGCCATTGTGGGATTGCCTACACCTTGCGGAAGCTTTTCAGTGACAGTAATGATTTTTTCGTTGACAATCTGCCTTGCCCTGAAAATGTCAGTGTTCCATTCAAACTCGACCCATACTATAGAAATCCCTGCGGATGATGAACTGCGTACCCTGCGTACGTTAGTAGCGCCATTCACTGAAGTTTCAATCGGGAAGGTGACGAGCTTTTCGACTTCTTCAGGCGCCATTCCATGAGCTTCTGTAAGCACTGCAACAGTTGGTGCGGTGAGGTCAGGGAATACATCCACTTCCATTCGTGTAGCTACATAGCTGCCGAATACTATCAGCAGCACACTTGCTACCACTATGAGTAAGCGGTTATGAAGAGAAAAATTTATTATTTTATTTAACATTTTGGGAATGTTGGATTTTGAATGATGAATGTTGAATTAGTTTCCCTGGGAGGTTTTAACTATTGCTGTTAGAATGTTGATAAGTTGTTCGACACCATTCAGGTGATTTGTCAAATCAAGATTTACAAGTTTACTTTTATCAATCAATCGTAACCAATACCTTGTTTCTCTTGCTTCTTTAGAAGCAATGGACATTTTCGCTGTGAAATCCTTTTTAGAAATGGCAGCAGTTGCTTCTTCAACATTTGCTCCTATACTTGTTCCACTACGCAACAATTGTCTTGACAGCACAAACTCCTTTTCTGCAACCAATTGCTTATAGAGCTCAACTATTTCAAGTGCAAATTCAAATGATTTATCCAGAATGATATTTTCTTTTTTCATTGTGTTTCGTTTTAATTTTAAATTAATAATTCAGCATTCAGCATTTCATCAGTGTTCGTGTCCGTGTGCAGGTAATGTTCCTGATGCGGTCGATAATTTGATTTGATATGCACCTTTGGTAACAACCCTTTCTCCTTCTGTAACTCCGCTTAATAGTTGAACATTCAATCCATCGCTTGCACCAATTTTTATTTCACGCTTTTGAAAACTTTCACCTCCTGTTTGAACATACACGAAAAAGTTTCCCTGTTCTTCAATCAAAGAGGAAACAGGAATTACTAAAGCACCGGGAACAGGAAATGATTTTAGATATACTTCAGCAACAGAGCCGGGGATCATGTTGCCCGTGTTATCAATTTCAAATGTTACAGGGATAAATGGTGAATTAGCTGAAGCGCTTTTGCCGTAGGAAATAATTTTCCCTTTCAAATCTGCTGTACTGAAAACTTTTTCACTATCAGTAGTTTTAAAATTTGCAGAAGATATAGAAGAAAGCTTATTAAAATATTTTTGAGAAACATTTGCCTGCAAAACGAGCTTTTTGTTTTTTGAAATTGCTGCAAGCGGTGTTCCTGCTGAAACAAACTG
>DATEMK010000127.1:0-18260 GCA_035275625.1 Bacteroidia bacterium | reverse complement strand
CAGAATCAGCATATAAATAAACCGGGCTGAGAAAATTTCTCAGCCCGGTTTATTTTTTTTTACACTGTTTGAAATCAAAGCAAACCTCCAACAGTGGCCATCAGAACGGAAACTATTTCTTAATCTCTTTCTGCTTCCTCGAAGCAAAATCAATCACAATAGGAGTTGCAATACAAATAGAAGAATAAGTTCCGATCACGATTCCGATCAGCAGCGCAAAAGTAAATCCGCGGATCACTTCCCCGCCAAAAATAAAGATGGCAAGCAGTACAAAAAATATCGTAAGTGAAGTATTGATGGTACGGCTCAGTGTGGCATTCAATGCATCGTTAATCACCTTCTTTTCATCCGTTGCATGATGATGCACTCCCACAAACTCGCGGATACGGTCAAACACCACAACGGTATCTGTCATCGAATAACCCATAACGGTGAGAATAGCCGCAATAAAATGCTGGTCAATTTCGAGTGAGAAAGGCAGGATGCCGTTAAAAATAGTAAACAAGGCAAGCACCACCAGCGCATCATGGAATAAAGACACCACAGCGCCCAATCCATATTGCCATCTCCGGAAACGGATAAAGATGTAGAGAAACATCAGCGCACATGAAATCAATATTGCCCACACCGAAGAAGTTTTAATGTCATCGGCAATGGTTGGCCCCACTTTCTGTGAGCTCATCACTTCATGGTTGCCTGCACCCAGCGTTTTTAATCCTTCAGCCAGCTTGTCTTTTACTTTTTGTTCTGCATCAGAGCTGGCATCTTCGATAAGATAATTAGTGGTGATCTTTACCTGGTTGCTGGGCCCGAACGTTTTTACTTCAGGAGACTTTCCGAAAGGGCCTTTCAAAGCATCAATCACGTCAACAGTAACAACGGGTTTTTCAAAGCGCACCACAAAGGTTCTGCCTCCGCTGAAATCAACACCAAAGTTTAATCCTTTTATTACCACAGCGGCAATACCTGCAGCAATGATAAGACCGGAGAAAGTATAATAGAGCCTGCGTTTTCCAACGAAGTTGAAATGAATGTTTTTGAAAGCGCCTTTGGTGACGCTGTTCCAGAACTTAGGCTCCTTATTTTTTTCTAACTGCCATTCAAAAATCAAACGGGTAATAAATATTGCGCAGAACAGCGAAGTAAGAATCCCAATGATCAGGGTGGTTGCAAAACCCTGTATGGGTCCGTTTCCGAAAATATAAAGAATAATACCGAGAATCAATGTGGTGAGATTGGAGTCAATGATGGAAGAGAAAGCATGTTTGAATCCATCAGAAATAGCAAGACGGATACCTTTTCCAAGAGCTAATTCCTCCCGGATACGTTCAAAAATAAGAATGTTGGCATCCACTGACATGCCTATAGTGAGCACAATACCTGCAATACCCGGAAGCGTAAGCACAGCGCCTAAAGAGGCAAGTACCCCGAGGACGAAAAATACGTTTGCAAACAATGCAACATCTGCAACAAATCCTGCGCTGTTATAATAAAGCACCATGAAAACAAGAACCAGTATAAGAGCAATTACAAATGAAAGCAATCCTGAATTGATTGCCTCCTGGCCAAGAGAAGGCCCCACCACTGCTTCTGAAATAATGCGTGCAGGAGCGGGAAGTTTTCCGGCTTTCAGAATGTTTGCAAGATCTTTCGCCTCATTGATTTCAAAATTCCCGGTAATAGAGGACCGGCCGCCTGCAATTTCTCCCTGAACCGTAGGGAATGAATACACATAATCATCCAGCACAATTGCAACAGCTTTCCCGACATTCTCGCCCGTTAAGCGTTTCCATGTTTTTGCACCTTCCGGATTCATATTCATTGAAATTTCCGGCTTTCCGCCAAACTGTCCAAAATCCTGGCGTGCATCTGAAATTGCCGCACCGTCCAATGGCGCCTTGCCATCACGCGAAGTCACTTTAATTGCAACCAGCTCCAATGCCTTTGATTCTGCTGAAGGAGGTTTGACATTCCATAATAACTTCAGCTCTTTGGGCAAAATCCCTTTCACTTTCTGCATCGCCAGCAGGGCATTCACTTTAGAGGTATCCTTTATCAAAGCATATCCAACCACGGGACCCTTGCGGTATTCACTTTGCCCGTTGGCATTCTGAAAAATGGCAGGACTCAAAACAGCAAACAAAGGATTCTCTTTGGAAAATTTCGCAAACTGCGCTTCCGCGGATGTATCGCCTTTTGCTTCCGCAGATGTATCGCCCTTTTCAATTTTTTCTATTAAGGAAGGCTTTTTAGCTCCGGCAGACGTATCATTGCTTGCCAAAACCGTAGAATCAGGAGCAGCGCTTGAATCTGCTTTTGCCAGGGAGCTATCAGCAACTTCTGCAGTATCTTTTTTACCTTTAAGAAGATCATTTATCTGGCTCAGGTAATTAAAAACTTCTGCATTGTCGTATGTTTCCCAGAACTCCAGCTTGGCAGTTCCCTGCAACAATTTTCGAACACGTTCAGGTTCTTTTACACCGGGAAGCTCCACAAGTATTCTTCCCGATCCCAGCTGCTGAATATTCGGCTGTGATACACCGAACTTGTCAATTCGCGTCCTTAAAATATTAAACGTCCGGCTGATAGCTGCATCCGCTTCTGATTTGATCACTTTAATAACATCGGCATTGGTTGAATTAAAATTTATGCGGTCCTGGAGATCAATGGTATTAAATACTGCAGCAAGCTTCGCGTTGGGATCAGTTTGTTCGAATGCCCTTCCAAACAGTGTTACAAAATCTTCCTGGCTGTTTTTCTGCATTTGCTGAGTCATATCCAGTGCTTTCAGAAATGTCGCATCGGTGCTGTTATTCGCCATGCTTTTTATAAGATCAACAACTGATACCTCCAGTGTTACATTCATGCCGCCCTTTAAGTCAAGACCGAGATTTATTTCGCGTTCTTTACATTCCTGGTAAGTATAATCTTTTACCCCGAGGTTATAAATTCCTACCGTCTGCATACTGTCAAGGTAAGCCTGATACATTTTCGCATCACCTCCGGTTTTTTCCAACGCCTTATTTTCAGCCATTCTTGTCACAAGAGTGAATGAAAGCTGGTAAATGCATACGATTGCGAACAGGATAGCCAATAACTTAATTGCGCCTTTACTTTGCATGAAATTTGATTTAGATTAAGATAAAAATTTTTAAGCCCGCAAACCTACATGATTTTTCTCAAACCGAAGATACTTTTATTAAAAAATGTCGGGTCCCCTCCCGGTTTCCGGTTTCGGGATTCGAATTTGGCTCACGCGGCTAAAAACCCGGGACCCGAAACGGTTAAATGGAAAAAAATTTTTGTTTTCAGAAAAATCAATCAATTTTATAAATGCGCAAACTGTGTGAGAAAATCTTCCTTGCGGTTTCGCGCCACGTTAATATCGGCACCATTACACATCACAACATAGCCGGCATTTCCGCGTACATATTTTTTAATATGCATCATATTAATAAGGTGTGAATGATGAACCCGGAAAAAATTATTTCCTTCGAGCAGGCCTTCTATGTCTTTCAAAGTTTTAGTCACCATCATTTTTTCACCTGATTTTAAAAACAAGGTTGTATAGTTGCTGTCCGATTCGCAGTGGATAATGTCAGTTATGTTTACAAAAATAAGCCCTTCAAGCGCGGGCAATGCAACGTGGTTCACAGGCCGCCTGGTATCCTGAAGGTTTTTAAAAAGAGTTTTAAATTGCCTGTTAATATTTTTATTTTGCCTGTGTTCCACTTTTTCAACAGCCGCTTTCAGCTCATGCGGAATAATTGGTTTAAGCAAATAATCCAGCGCACTGAAACGGATAGCTTCAATGGAATATTTATCAAATGCAGTGGTAAAGATTACTTCAAAACCGGGTTCTTTAATTTCACGAAGCATGTCAAAACCTGTCATGCCCGGCATTTCCACATCAAGTATAACAAGATCAGGATCGTGTTTTTTAATCGCTTTTATTCCTTCTTTGCCTGAATGACAAACGGCTGCAATTCTTACATCGGGACTGTCTTTTTCAAGCATATCCTTCAGCATTGCTGTACAGAATTCCTGGTCGTCAATGAGGATGGCAGATAACATGAATTGAAAGTTTATAGTTCAAAGTTAGTTAATGTTCAACTTTAAACTTTAATGCCCTTTTCCGGCAGTCGCGTAAGCAACCACATCCTTTTCAGTAATGGTTTTATCGCAAAGAATAATTAATCTTTCAACAATATTCCTTAACTCGCGTATATTTCCGGTCCAGTTTATTTTTTTTAATTCTTCATAAGCTTTTGGTGAAAAAGTTTTTAATGGCATATTGTAGTCGGTGCAAATTTCATTCATAAAATGGTCGGCAAGCAATGGAATGTCATCCTTTCGTTCATTGAGCGAAGGCACACGAATCACAATAACACTGAGACGGTGATAAAGGTCTTCGCGGAAATTGCCTTTTTCAATTTCTTTTTGAAGGTCTTTATTTGTGGCAGCAAAAACACGCACGTCCACGCTGAATTCTTTCTCACCTCCGACCCGTGTTATTTTATTTTCCTGCAATGCCCGCAACACTTTTGCCTGTGCGGACAGGCTCATATCACCAATCTCATCCATGAAAATAGTTCCGCCATTTGCCATTTCAAATTTTCCCAGCCGTTGTTTTATAGCAGAAGTGAACGATCCTTTTTCATGACCGAACAATTCACTTTCGATAAGCTCAGAAGGAATGGCTGCGCAATTCACTTCCACAAGAGGTGCAGCGGCACGCGGGCTTTTTTCATGGATCCATCTTGCCACTAACTCTTTGCCTGTTCCGTTTTCACCTGTTATGAGAACGCGGGCTTCGGTGGGCGCTACGCGTTCAATCATTTCTTTCACCTTTTTTATTCCTTCCGATTCGCCTATCATTTCGGAAGTTTTAAAAATTTTACGTTTTAATGTTTTCGTTTCCGTAATGAGTGAATTACGCTCCATTGCATTGCGGATAGTTACTAACATGCGGTTCAGGTCAAGGGGTTTTGAAATGTAATCGAAGGCTCCTTTTTTTAATGCCTCCACTGCCGTTTCAACCGTTCCGTGGCCGGAGATCATCACTACCGGCACCTCATTATTTTTTTCAAGAAGTTTTTCAAGCGCTTCCAGCCCGTCCATCTTTGGCATTTTTATATCGCAAAGTATCACGTCATACTTTTCTTTTTCAGCCATTTTAATTCCTTCCAATCCGTCAGGGGCTTCATGCACTTCGTAATGTTCATAGGATAAAATTTCTTTGAGCGTGTTACGAATGCTTTTTTCATCATCAATGACTAGTATCTTGGGCATTTTTTGGTTATTGTGTAATTGTGTTAAATATTTTGACTAAGCTGATCGTGTTAAAAATGTTAAGCGCGATTGCAAATTAACATAATCAACATATTTAACACAATTAAGTTTTATTTTTTCCTGGTTCCAAAGCCTCTGCCAAAATCCCTTCCTTCAATGCAAAGGTGGATAATTTCATTTTAGTGATTTTTGTTTTTTCCAAAATAAATTTAACTAAAATGGAAGCTACGACAATCATGTCCGCTCTCATTTCCACCATTCCTTTCATGTTCAATCTTTCTTCTGTTGTGGAATGAATGAGTTGTTCATGAATGGTTAAGAATTCATCCCAGCGAATTTCATATTCTGTTTGCTTTTCTGAAACACGCGGTGAGGTGAAATGCCATGAAATCAAATCAACAAAAGTTTCAAACGATCCGGAGGAACCAATCAAAGTGTGAAGTTTGAGGTCTGCGGCCTGAAGCTGAACCAGCAGCGGCTGCAATTCTTTTTCGAGATACTCATTTATTTCATTTATCTCATCTGTTTTTATCGGATCGGAAGGATTAAATTTTTCAAGCAGGATGGCAGCGCCAATTTCAAAACTCTGTTTCCAGAAAATTTCATTGTTGTTTGCAATAATAAACTCAACGCTTCCTCCGCCAATGTCCATAATTAAAACTTTTTCCTCTGTCAGTTTAACAGCCTGCCTCACTCCAAGATAAATAAGTTCCGCTTCTTTTTGACCGTTTATTAACTGCAGTTCAATTCCCGCCTTTTCACTCGCTGATTTTATAAAATCATTTCCGTTTACAGCATTCCTGATAGCGGCAGTAGCATAGGCATACACTTTGCCGGGTTTATTTTTAAGAATGATTTCAGCAAAATTTTTTAATGTATTTATTCCGCGCTGAAAAGGTATTTCAGAAATTATTTTGTTTGTAATTCCGGCTTCCCCTAATTTGACCGGGATATTTTCTTTTAAAAGAACTGTAAACTCTCCATCCGCTTTCGTTTCCACAATAAGCAAATGAAAGGTATTGGTTCCGCAATCTATTACTGCAATGCGCATGTTTTGCAAGTTTAAAGTCTAAAGTTTAAAGTCTAAAGTTTAAAGTTTAAAGTTTAAAGTTTAAACTTATTTTTTATCCTTTATAAAAAATCCATTTCCCTAATTCTTTCCACGAAGGCTTTTTGCCATACATTAAAATTCCCGTTCTGTAAATGCGCGATGCCAGCCATGTAGTGCCGATAAATCCAAGAACAAGCAATGCCATAGAAATAATTAACTCATAAGCCGGGACGCCAAACGGAATTCGCACCATCATGACAATGGGCGAGGTGAACGGAACAAAGGAGAGCCAGTATCCTAACGCACTATCAGGATGTGACATCATTCCGATCGCGGCAAAGTATCCGAGCATCAGCGGAATGGTGATGGGCATCATAAATTGCTGCGTGTCCGTTTCATTGTCAATGGCTGAACCCACAGCGGCAAAGAGGGAAGCATAAAATAAATATCCCCCGAGAAAATAAAATAAAAAAGAAAAAATTATCAATGGCAACGGCAATGATTTCAAAGAGGTTTTAATCATACCAACAGGGTTGCTTTTCCCGGCCTGATCCTTACCTGCTTCCAGGGAAAAATTTTCATTCCCTTGCGGCAGATTCATTTTCTGCTTCATACTGCTGCTATGCATTAACTTTTTTGTGTCAATTTTATTTGCTGCGAAGCCTGAAATAACCGTTGTAATAACAGCGCTCAAAACTATCCACAATAAAAACTGCGTTAAACCCACAAGGGCAATACCAATGATTTTACCCATCATGAGCTGAAACGGGCGGACAGAGGAGATGATCACTTCCACAATCCGGTTTGTTTTTTCTTCTATCACACCGCGCATCACCTGCACTCCGTAAAGAAAAGTAAAAATAAACATCAGCAAACCTCCGCCAAAGCCTATCATGCTCGTTACGCCTGTACTGCTCTCCTCTTCGCCTTTATCTGTAAGCAATTTTGTTTTGATGTCAATGTTCGTTTTAATTTCCTTCAATGCATTTTTATCAAAGTCTTTTACATTCATCCTGGAAAACATCAGGTTCAACTTTACATCTTCCACCCTTTTTTGCAAGAGCGTTTCAAGGTTTTCCATTGTTGCAAGGCCGGGTTGCTTGGCTGAATAATAAACTGCCGATCCTGGCTGCTCAACAATATTTTGCGGAACATATAAAATTCCCGCAAACACATTGGGATCATATACATGTTTTGCAATTTGTATCGGCAGTGTATCTTTTTCAAAAATAAGATTGCCCGATCTTTTCAGTGTATCGCTGAACAATCCCGATTCATCCACAAATTTAATTTTGGTGATTTCATCTGAAGAGCTTAGCATCATGTAAAACATCACCCCATACAATCCGCCAATAAGCACGGGACCCAGTATGGTCATAATAATAAAAGATTTTTTCTTTACCCGTGTTAAATATTCACGCTTTATGATCAGACCAATTTTACTCATACGGTGTATTAATTAATTTTGAGAAGGCGCCTGTTCACTTACGATCTTAATAAAAATATCATTCATAGAAGGAGCCAGTTCATTGAAGCCCATTACCTGGACTTCGGAAGTGAGCGATTGCAGCAAATGATTGGTTTGCTTATCATCAGGGATTTTAATTTTTGCATAGTTATGATCATCTTCCGGAAGGGATTCAAGCAATTCAAATCCGCCCCACAGTCCATTGGCTAAACTGATCGGATGGCCAATATAACGCACCTCGTATATGTTAGACTTGAATTGTTTCCTGATTTGTTTTACTGAACCATCCAGAATTTTTTTTGATTTATTAATTAATGTAATGTGGCTGCACAATTCTTCCACCGATTCCATGCGGTGCGTGGATAAAACAATCGTTGTTCCGTTGGCTTTCATCTTCAGCAATTCATCTTTTATCAGGTTGGCATTGATCGGATCAAAGCCGGTGAAAGGTTCATCCAATATCAAAAGCTTTGGTTCATGCAAAACGGTAACAATGAACTGAACTTTTTGCTGCATTCCCTTGCTAAGCTCATCAATCTTTTTTTTCCACCATGCTTTAATTTCAAATTTTTCAAACCATACTTTCAGTTTTTTAAGGGCATCGCTGCGGCTCATGCCTTTTAACTGGGCAAGGTAAAGACATTGTTCCCCGACTTCCATTTTTCTGTACAAGCCCCTTTCTTCAGGTAAGTAACCAATTTGCTGCACGTGATCTTTGTTTAATTTATCACTGTTAAATAAGATGCTTCCTGAATCAGGTCCCGTTATTTGATTGATGATCCGGATGAGCGAAGTCTTTCCTGCACCGTTAGGGCCGAGTAATCCGAAAACACTGCCCGCAGGAACATCAAAGCTCACATCATCAAGCGCTTTATGAGCAGCATAAGTTTTTGAAACGTGTTGTATGTTGAGAATATTCATTTGATTGAAAACTGATCCCGGTTTTACCGGGAGGAAATCCGGGTTACAGTTTTAAAATTGAAAAATTGAAAACCAGGAGTTGCCATTTGTAATAATAAAATTTCAGAAGCAAAGATGTTGATTTATTTCGAAACGTAAATTTTACGAACGATGTTTGTTGTTACAAAATAAAATGAAAATTTTTTAAACCTCCTGCTTTCCCGTTTTCTCCTGTTAAGTAAAATCAAAATTATCCAAAAACTCCAAAAACTTTTCCAGTGCTTTTGCCCTGTGACTTAATTTGTTTTTTTTCTCCAAAGTCATTTCAGCAAATGAAAGGCTGCTCTCTTCAGGAAGAAAAACAGGGTCATACCCAAAACCGCTTTTCCCTTTTTTTATTTTTAGAATTTCACCCCTTACTATTCCTTCACAAATAAACTCCTGCCCGTTAATTATTCCGGCAATTACAGTCCTGAATTGCGCTTTGCGGTTTTTTTTGTCTTTTAATTCATGAAGGAGCTTCAGGATATTGTCTTCAGCGCTTTTGTTTTTACCGGCATATCGTGCGCTAAACACTCCGGGTTCGCCATTTAAAGCTTCTGCTTCCAGGCCTGTATCATCAGCGAAACAATTAACATTATATTTTTCAAAAACAAACCTGGCTTTCTGCAAAGCATTTTCTTCGAGTGTCAATCCTGTTTCAGGAAGCTCTGCTGTACATCCAATTTCATTTAAAGAAAGAATTTCGTAACCCTCAGGAGCTAAATTGCGTATTTCGTTCAGTTTATGAACATTATTGGATGCAAAGACAAGCGTCATACTTTAATATTATACTGAACCAAAAATTCTACAGACCGATTTAATTATTACTAATTTTGTTTTCAACCCAAACAACCAAAAATATGCAAAAGTTTAAACTTTTTTTGTTGATTGCTTTTACGGCAATAAACAATGCTTTTTCTCAATGCCCCGTTGCGGGTTTTACTGTAAATCCAAATGTTTGCTTAGGCGATTCTTTCCTGATAACAAACACTACTACTGGTGGCGCCACATCTTTTCAATGGGATTTTTGCGCAGGTGATTTGGAAAGAACTCCTCCTCCGGCAACTACATCAGGACCATTAGCTTTAAGCAACCCTGATGGAATAGATTATGCTTATGACGGAACCAACTGGTATGCTTTTGTTTGTCAGCAGAGCAGTAATATCATCACCCGTTTTTTTGTCGGAAGTTCTATTGATAATCCATTAACTTCTCCGATAGCCTTAAATGTACAGAACCTGTCTATGAATTCACCCTGGGATATTGAAGTGATTGAGGATGGAACTTTTTGGTATGCATTGGTCAATAGCGGATTCGGCAATCGTTTGTATCGTTTAGACCTTGGTAGTTTGAACAATGATTCTCCGAATGGTGTTGATTTAAATGTAAACGGATTGAATTTTCCATTTCACAGTACGGTCACAAAAGATGGAAATAATTTTGTTTATCTTGTTGCTAATAACGCAGGAAACACTATCACAGTTGTTAATTTTGGTTCATCTCTTTCTAATAATGCTCCGTCAGCAGCAAATTTTGCTGTAACCGGTACTGCCGGTCCAAGAGCAATTGCTGTAGCTAAGGATTGTGGTACATGGTACGGGCTGGTTTCTTTTGCGGGTGACGGAACTATCCAGCGTGTTGATTTCGGAAATTCTTTAACACAAGCCCCCTTGTCTGTTACAACATTAACAACTATTGTGTATGGCGGTACCCGTGAAATAAAATTAGTTAATGAGAATAGTAAATGGTATGCTATTATAATGAATGCAAATGGTGATGCTTTGGGACGGTTAAGTTTCGGGCAGGACCTTTCAAGCAATACTACTTCATTTACTGATTTTGGAGGTTTGGGAATATTCAGTTTTGATGTAGAATTCACTTTAGAAAAAGAAGGCTCAAAATATTATGGATTTACTTCGGGATATTTTTCTAATGACGTCAGAACATTTGTTTTCCCGGATTCCTGTTCTGCCAATATTTCTGTTTCATCAGATGTAAATCCATCCGGCATTTCATACAGCAATTACGGAACATATAACATCAGTCTCTCCGTAACCGACCCTGCCGGCAATACGGATTTCATTTCTGACAGCATTAACGTAGTCCCTCCTCCAATTGCCAGTTTCGCAACAGGTCCGGCTTGTGTTAACCAGCCCGTAAGTTTTTATGATTCTTCAGAAGTAAATATTGGAACGATAACAAACTGGTTTTGGACATTCGGAGATGGCGATACATCTCTTTTGGAGGATCCTGTACATATTTATACAAGTGCGACTTTTTATTTAGTAACATTGACTGTAACAAGTGATGCCGGATGTACAGCCAGCTTTGCAGATACAGTTTTTGTAGAGGATGCGCCAACTGCTGCTTTCAGCTTTACGGACAGTATATGCGCTCATTCATCCGTACAATTTACAGATCTTTCAACTTCCGGTTCAGGCACGGTAACTGCCTGGGAATGGAATTTTGGCGATAACACTGCAGTTGATAATTCACAAAACCCGCAGCATGTTTTTGATTCAACAGGCACTTTCTCCGTTCAGCTTGTTGCATTTACAAGTTCCGGATGCAGCGATACCGCTGTTCAATCCATTACCATTGTACCGGGACCACTCGCTGATTTCGCAGCATCGCAAACCTGTGTGGGTGAAACAACTTTATTTACAAATAATTCAACTATTGCAGGTGGCGGCACACTCACTTATGAGTGGGATTTGGGCGATTTAACAACTTCTACTTTAACCAATCCTTCGCATCTTTATGCATTGGTGGCAGCAACATACCCGGTTCAGTTAATTGCAACAGCAGCCAACGGATGCAAGGATACCCTGGTAAAAAATATACGGATCAGCGACCGTGCAAATCCCGGCTTTACCTATAGTCCATTCACTGCATGTGTGGGAAGCCCTTTGCAGTTTATTAATACTTCTTCTGTTACAGCAGGTGATACCATTGCGTCAGTCACCTGGGATTTCGGAGATTCAACTCCGCTGCAAACAGGGGATACCGTTATGCACACCTATTTATCAGCCGGAAACTATGTAATTATCTTTACAGTGACTTCTCTCACTTCATGTGATACTACTGTTTCAATACCCATCACAGTAATCCAATGCCCCGTTACACCATGCCCGATAGCCGGTTTCAATCTTCCTGACAGCGCATGCGGTTCTGCTTTAAGTATAATTAATACTACCATTGCAGCTACCAACTATGAGTGGGATTTTTGTGCAGGAGATTTAGAACGGACTCCTCCTCCGGCAACTTCATCAGGACCATTAGCTTTAAGCAACCCTGATGGAATAGACTATGCTTTTGACGGAACCAACTGGTATGCTTTTGTTTGTCAGCAGAGCAGTAATATCATCACCCGTTTTTTTGTCGGAAGTTCTATTGATAATCCATTAACTTCTCCGATAGTCTTAAATGTACAGAACCTGTCTATGAATTCACCCTGGGATATTGAAGTGATTGAGGATGGAACTTTTTGGTATGCATTGGTCAATAGCGGATTCGGCAATCGTTTGTATCGTTTAGACCTTGATAGTTTGAACAATGATTCTCCGAATGGTGTTGATTTAAATGTAAACGGATTGGATTTTCCATTCCACAGTACAATTACAAAAGACGGAAACAATTTTGTTTATCTCGTTGCTAACAATGTTGGAAACACCGTTACTGTAGTTAATTTTGGTTCCACTCTTTTGAATAACACTCCGGCAGCAACAAATTTTGCCGTAACCGGTACTGGCGGTCCGAGAGCAATTACTGTTGCGAAGGATTGTGATACCTGGTACGGGCTGGTTTCTTTTGCCGGTGATGGAACTATTCAGCGTGTTGATTTCGGAGATTCTTTAACGCAGGCACCATTGTCTGTTACAACATTAACAACTATTGCTTATGCCGGTACCCGTGAAATAAAATTGGTTAATGAAAATAGTAAATGGTATGCTATTATAATGAATGCAAATGGTGATGCATTGGGACGGTTAAGCTTTGGCCAGGACCTTTCGAGCAATACAACTTCATTTACAGATTTCCAAGGTTTGGGATTATTCAGTTTTGACGTGGAATTTACTTTGGAAAAAGTAGGTTCAGAATATTTTGGATTTACAGCCGGGTTTTCTGCCAGTGACGTTAAAAAATTTGTTTTTCCTGATTCCTGTTATGCAAATATTTCTGTTTCAAATGCTGTAAATCCAACCGGAATCACATACAGCAACGGGGGTTATCAATACATAAGCCTCACAGCAACTAATGCTTCGGGCAATATAGATTTTATTTCTGACAGTGTATATATAAAGCCAGCGCCCGCTGCAGGTTTTATTATGAGCCAGGCATGTTTGAATATTACTGTAAATTTTAATGATACATCAATATTTGATAGTGGAAATATTATTGGCTGGCTATGGAATTTTGGTGACGGAATTGGCACGAGCAATCTGCAAAACCCAACTTATATTTATACTAATGACAGCAGTTACCTGGTCACCCTGACTGTAACCGGTGACAACGGATGTTCTTCCACATTTTCTGACAGCATCCATATTCACAACTTACCAGATGCAAATTTCAGCTTCCCGAATGATCAATGTTCCCGGACACCGGTACTTTTTACAGATACTTCAATTCCTCCGGCAGGTGATTCAATAACTTCATGGGAATGGAATTTCGGAGATAACACACCCATTGATATTAACCAGAATCCGATTCATTCATTTGATAGTTCCGGTACATTCATTGTGCAGTTAATTGTATTTGGCAGCACCGGTTGCAGTGATACAATCACTTATACTATCAATATACTTTCAAGGCCGCTTGCTGATTTCACGGTTGCCCAGACATGCATCGGGGAAACAACAATTTTCACAAATACTTCTACCGGGGGAGGTGCAAGTGTATTTTACAATTGGGATTTCGGTGATGGTAATGACACAACATTAATGAACCCGACTCATAACTATCCCCCGGTTTCACAAACTTATTCCGTAACGCTTATTGATTCTTCAAGCAATGGCTGCATGGATACCATAGTAAAAAATGTAAGAATAAGCACTCCTGCAAACCCCGGCTTTATTTACAACCCGGCTAATATTTGTGCGGGCAACTCCATTCAGTTCATAGATACATCTACGATTGCAAATGGGGATACCATAGCTTATGTAACATGGGATTTCGGAGATTCATCATCAGCTGTCGGTGATACAGTCATTCATTTTTACGCGAACAGCGGAACGTATACGATTACCCAGACAGTTACTGCTTTAACTGCCTGCGTTACTTTTATTACACAACCAATAACCGTTTTAGAAAGTCCTGTTGCGAATTTTTCTTCTGCTGATGTTTGCTTTAATACACCTATGTATTTTTATGATTCTTCCACTACTCCGGCAGGAACTTTTATTGACAGTATTGTTTGGGACTTCGGAGATTTAACGTATGCAGTTGGTGATACTGTGTTTCACACATATACAGCAGCAGGCATTTATAATGTTATTGAAACCGTATATAATGATCTTGGATGTTACGGAACGGATACACACCAGGTAACGGTTTATGCCTTGCCTGACGCTCAATTTAGTTATAGTTCAGCATGTACAGGAAATGCAATCAACTTTACTAATTTAAGTACTGTTCAAAACGATTCTATCACGGGTTATCATTGGAATTTTGGAAACGGAGACACCTCCATAGTTGAAAACCCCGTATACGTTTATAATAACCCGGCTTCTTACACAGTTAGCCTAATTGCGACCTCATCGCATGGATGCCAGGCAACGGTTACACATACTTTATCTGTTCTTCAGTCCCCTTCTTTTACTTTCACAAGTTCATTATTTTGTCTTGGTGATTCCACTCACTTCAACTATGTTCCTTTGAATTCAGTTCTGGTTTCAGGATGGTTATGGAATTTCGGTGATGGAGATCTTTCCATAGTGCAAAACCCTCATCATCCTTATGATTCAGCAGGAATTTATAACGTAACACTTGTTGTTACAGCTTTGAACTTATGTTCAGATACAATTTCTCAATTTGTCACTATTAATCCAAAACCGGCAGCAGGAATCATTTCTGATACTGTTGCATGTGTGGGAACAACAATGACGTTTGATGATAACAGTACTATTTCTTCCGGTGCAATCAATCAATGGTTCTGGAATTTCGGAGACGGAACAGCAATAGAAACCACTCAAAACACATCTCACCTGTATGGAAATGACACGACATACATTGTAATTCATACCGTTATCAGTGATGCCGGATGCAGCGATTCCGATACTACGATTGTAGAAACAGTGCCCAGTCCGGTTGCCAACTTTACTCCGAATCCAAACTTTGGTTCTCCGCCTTTGCTCGTACAATTTAATAACACCACCACGGGTGCCGCATCGTATCAATGGACCTTCGGAGATGGCGGTACTGATATAGTATTTTCCCCCTCACACTTGTATATAGATACTGGGTATTACCAGGTTACCCTCATTGCAACCAATTCATACAATTGCAGCGATACGGCTTATGATTACGTCAGCGTTCTTATTCCTTATCTTGACCTTGCGGTAAAAGAAATCCATGCAACTCAATTAAATGATTTGCTTTCCCTTTCATCTAAGCTTATTAATTTGGGGAACATTCCTATTAACCAATTCCAGATCAGCGCAAAAATTGAAAACGGAAGTCCGATTAATGAACATTGGGAGTCATCTTCTCCCCTGAACCCGGGTGAAGACACTTTATATATATTCACTGCACGTTATGAAATTGACCCGTTAAACGTTCCTGCTTTTTATTGCATTGAAATTTCAAAAATCAACGATACCACTGACGCTGTCGAGTCAAACAATAAAAAATGTGCAGCCATCGGTGATTTATTCGAGCTGTTTGATATTTACCCTAATCCCACGAACGACCAGATCAATATCAGCATGAATGTTCCGTTAGACGGAACAATAGACATGAGCATTTATAATGCCGCGGGGCAACTAATGAAACGGAATGTTGAAATCCCTGTGAAAAAAGGATATAATGAATTTAATTATTCCATTCGTTATTTTGCAAAAGGCGTATACGCTTTTACGGTAAAATTCAGGGATGATATCATCGTAAAGAAAATTGCAAAAAAATAATTTACCTGGATTTTGTCTTTGAGTATATTTTTGATTTGACATAGTTAGATCCCCTGGTGCTTAAAAATAGCCTGGCATGCACAAGCATAAAAACAGAAAGCGCTATTTTGTTTTTCAGAGAAGAATATTTAATGGATTGCAGGATAATATCTATTTTTTGTTCTATTAAGAATAATTCAATTTCATCTATCTCCCCCAGACTGCAATCCTCTCTTTGAATAAAAATGGTTTTTAATAATTCCAGTTGCTTAAATGCTTCTTTCAGCAGTGATACCGGCACATCAAAGCTGATACGGTTTATCATTACCTTATGCACAAAATATTCAAGAGAAATATTATAATAATTTTCTATATTCTGTTTTGAAATTTTTGTGTGGGTGCTTACCTGTATTTTTTCATATTTAAAGGAAACACTGTCAGGATTTATCCTTATGTAATACAAGGGATCTTTCAGATTATACATTTTCACACCCTGAAAAATGAGCCGGGAAAAAAGTTCATAATCTTCAGAGTGAATATAATCAGGATTGAACACATTTTCTTTAAACACATTAGATTTAACAATAACGCAGGCATGTACAATGGGTGTTGAAAAAAAAGAAACAAACTTTAAGGCTTTTATCCGTGTGGCTTTCGGAACCGTTTGCAATAATATTTTTCCTTTAAGGCTGATCATGAAGTTAGCCGCAGAAACAACTTCCACTTCAGGAATCTGAAAAAAAACATTCATAATTTTTTCTATCCGGTCGGAGACGGAAATGTCATCGGCATCCATCCGGGCTATATATTCGCCTGTCGCAGCGGCTACTCCTTTATTCAGCGATGCGATTAACCCTAAATTTTTTTCATTGGAAATTATTTTTATCTGTGAAACCTCCCTTGCATATTTATTTAATAATTCACTAGTTCCATCGGTTGATCCGTCATTTACTAAAACTATTTCAAGATTTTTATATGTTTGATTTATGATAGATTCAATAGCTTCCACAAAATACTTTTCTGCATTATAACATGGCATTACTATAGAAACAACCGGTAATTTTTCAGGCATAGGAACTTGCTGGTATTAATAAAATTGCTGGTACAAAATTTACATTAATTTATTTTTTAAAAATACTTGTCATATTCATGAATCACTTTTTCTACGGAAAAGGTTTCCAAAACTTTTTTGTGAAGATTATTCCCTAAATAGCCCAGCAATTCTTTTTGTTTGTAAACTTTCCTGAGAATTTCTTCCAATTCACTTCCGGGCAAATCTTTATTAATCACAAAAGCATTTACGTTATTCTCTAAGTAATCATCAAAATCCCCGACATCATTGCACACGACAACCGGCTTTTTCAACAACCCGACCTCTTTGACCAAATTGTTGCTTGCTTCGGAACTTGAAAGGTGAATTACCAGGTCGGCAGCCGACAAATATGCTAAAATATCGCTTCTGAACCCAAGCAGGTAAATATGCTGCTGCAAATTATTTTCCGCAATGAAATTTTCAAAATTTTTGCGTTCAGGTCCGTCACTCAGTGCGAGGCATTTGATATTGAATCCGTCATCCACCAATTTTTTTACCAGCCTGAATAAAATCATGTGCCTTTTCTCAACAATATACCGCGCTGCTTTGACCAATAATAAATTACATGAATACATATTCTGTATCCTGTTCACATTATCCCGGGTAGGAAGTTCATAATAACTGAAATTATATCCATAATAAATTAACTTTATTTTTTCGGATTTCACTCCTTCCGTTATCATTTGATCAAAAACTTTTTTGCAGGGAACTATAAATTCGTGTCCGAGCCCGTTAATAATTCTGTCTAACATGCGTTCATTAAAATTATTATTGATGAAAGCCGTGTCAGAATGATGGCGGCAGATAATCATTCTTGTTTTACAGAAGTATTGTGCAATTACAGCGGCAATATTTGCCACCTGGGTGTGTGAAAAAACAAGCGCTATTTTATTTTTCCGGATACATTTTGCAAGTGCAAAAGCATGCCGCAAATAAAAAACAAGGGAAGATTTCTTCTTAAGAACATTAAAAAAACTTATCACACCAAATTTTTCTATAAATTCATGTAAAGGCCCTTCAGGTTCCTGGCTGTAAAAAAAAACTTTATGCCCTTTATTGATAAAAGCCTCTGCAAGTGATTCGATTGAAACAGCTCTTTTGTTGGAAGGGAAATTAAATAAGATGTTCATAAATCCGTTTGAACGTTTGCAGTTGAAAGATTTTTTTTCATTTTAAACTTTAAACTTATCAAGTTTGAAGAAACAATGTTTCTGTTTTTTTCATCATGTCTGCAAATTGAAAAAGATTCAACACATTTTCTTTCCCTTGCTCAATTATTTTTTTTCTCAATGCTTCATTTTCCATTAA
>DATEMK010000126.1:0-11301 GCA_035275625.1 Bacteroidia bacterium | reverse complement strand
TAATTCATTCATTACATTAATTCTTCTTAGCTCCCAAAATACTTCCGTTAGTTTACTCTTTCCATCAATCCGATTATGCCTGATGCCAAACAGAACTATATCAATTATATCCTCCGCGTTTGTCTTTTTTGTACCATGCATGGTCTTGTTAATTGAGTGGTTCAGCAAGAATTTATTTAATTATTAATTAATTTCTGGATTGAAATTCTTTATTAAGGATTTAATTAATGGGTATTAAAATAGGCGCGGTGAAATTAATATACATATTTTGATAATTGCACTGCGGGTTTTACGTAATTTCTACGTACAAACCGCAAATCTTTTAAAAAGAGGTACCCGGAAATTGAAAGAAAGAAAATCTCAGTCAACAGAAAAATCAGTGATGTTGCAGTTGTTAATTTCCTGTGAACCAGGTATGATGGAAAAAAAATAAATAAAATTATTGTGAAAATCCTGCCCTGTTTTTTATATTTATCACAACGAAGTGATGCAATTAGTATCTTTAGGAAAAATTTTAAAAAAGCATTTTATTGTTGAAAACAAAATTATTATTTGCTGCATTTGTTTTCATACTGTGCAGTGGAATGAGCAAGACGGTTTCGCCTGCTGTTTTAAGCATTATAAACATTACTGAATTTTACGATGCATTACAATCAGAAGATACCGTTAAGATAAATTCGTTTTTAAAAGTTCTCGCTGATGACACTGCCTTATCATCCATCGCCTGTAAAGGAGCTCTGTTGATGAGAAAATCCGGCTTTCAAAAATCAGCCAAAAGAAAATTAGAGATGTTCAAACAAGGAAGGATACTTCTTGAAGATGCCATAAAAAAAGAAAATGATAATGCCGAGTTCCGTTTTTTGCGATTGATCATCCAGGAAAACTGTCCTGCGTTCCTGAAATATCATGATAAAATAAAAGAAGATGCTGATGCAGTGAAACACTTTTATAAAAACTTTTCGGCAGAGCTGAAACATGCAGTTGCTGATTATTCCAAAGTTTCAAAATCACTGAAACCGGATAGCTTTGCGGATTGAAAATGAATAAAAATATTTTGGTGGTTTATTATTCCCAATCAGGGCAATTGAAAAGTATTGCGGAGAAATTCTGTGCGCCTTTCAGGGAAGAAAATTGTGAAGTTGAATGGATGCCTGTTAAACCTAAAAATGATTTCCCTTTTCCATGGTCAGGCAAAACATTTTTCAATGTAATGCCGGAAAGCGTGCTGGGCATTCCGGCAGAAATTCTTACTCCCGGATTTAAGCGTGAGCATTACGACTTAATCGTATTCGCTTACCAGCCATGGTTTTTATCTCCCAGCATTCCGGCAACCTCTGTGCTGCATCATCCCGAATTTAAAAAACGATTGATCAATACACCCGTTATTACACTCGTTGGTTCGCGGAATATGTGGATCACTGCACAGGAAAAGGTTAAGAAAATTTTAAGAGAGAATGGAGCAATTCATGTTGCAAACATTGTTCTTTGCGATAGAAACAATAATTTTGTAAGCGCAGTTACCATTCAATATTGGATGTTCACAGGCAGGCGTGACCATTTTCTTGGTATTTTTCCGCGACCCGGAATAAGTGACAAGGATATTGATGAAACAAAAATATTTGGAAAAACCGTTTTAGAATCTTTAGAAACCGGCAATTGGCATGAATTGCAGGAGCGTTTAATAAAAATGAAAGCAGTAGGAGTCAATACCAACCTGATGTTTATTGAATCAAGGGCATCTGTGCTGTTTAAAATATGGGCGCAAACAATCATTAAAAAAAAGAACCGTGAAGTATGGCTGCAGATTTTCAAATATTATTTATTGTTTGCATTATTTATTGTAGCGCCCATTGTATTATTAATTTATAATATTTGCATCAGGCCATTTACAGGTAATCAAATCAGGAAAAACAAAATCTATTACAGAGGAGTAAATTAAAATTCAGAATGACAAACGAGGTTTATATAACGAAAGCGGCAAAGTTTCTCCCGAACCAACCGGTTTCAAATGATGAAATGGAAGACTATCTGGGAATGATACATCATCTTTCATCAAAGTCGAGACGCATTGTGCTGCGCAACAATGGGATCAAATCACGCTATTATGCAATTGATAAAAATGGCGTGCCGACACATACCAATTCACAAATGGTTTCTTTGGCAATCAGGAGTATGATGGATAACGATCCTGGGAAAATTAAAGCTATTGATTTATTGAGCTGCGGCACTTCCACCCCTGACCAGATGATGCCTTCGCATGGTGTGATGGTGCATGGCTGGCTGCCTGAAGCAAGTGCAATTGAAGTGGTTTCTCCGTCAGGGGTTTGTTGTTCGGGCATGCACGCTTTAAAGTATGCATGGATGTCGGTGCGATTGGGCGAGAAGAAAAATGCCGTAGCAACCGGGTCTGAAAGATTGTCACGCATATTACGTTCTGATGTTTTTGAAGAAGAAGCCAATAAATTAGAAGCGGCCGAAAAAAATCCATTCATTACTTTCGATAAAGAATTTTTGCGCTGGATGCTTTCTGACGGAGCAGGAGCTTTGCAGTTAACGGATAAAAAAAATGAAGATGGAATCAGTTTGCGTATTGATGGATTGGATGGCGTTTCGTATGCGCACATGATGGAGCCGTGCATGTACATGGCTTCAGAGAAAACAGAGGGGGGTGTTTTAAAAAGCTATATGGATTATTCGCCCGCTGAAATTATTGATCACTCTATTCTCGCCATTAAGCAGGATATAAAATTACTGGGCGAGCACATTGTGGAATTAGGATACCACATGTTCAAGCCGCTTTATGAAAAATATAAAATCAAAGCTTCAGAAATTGATTATTTCCTGCCTCACCTGAGCAGTGAATTCTTCCGGTTTAAAATTGCGGAGAAGTTTGATGCGAATGATATCACTATTCCGCAGGAAAAATGGTTTACCAATCTTTCCACCCTGGGCAATGTGGGAGCAGGTTCTATTTACATGATGGTGGAAGAATTATTTAACAGCGGCAAATTAAAAAAAGGCGAAAAAATATTTTTACTCGTTCCTGAAAGTTCACGTTTCAGTTATATGTATGCCTTATTAACTGTTGTTTAATAAAAAATTTATAATACAAAGTTTGACCGATTTTAAAAAAAATCTTCCATGCAAACACAATACGATGTAATTATTCCCGGTGGAGGACTTGCCGGACTCACGCTGGCAATTCAATTAAAACGTGCAAAGCCTGATATCACCATTTTAATTTTAGAGAGCAGGGCAAGTGAAGCTGCCACAGCGGCTCACAAAGTGGGGGAGTCCACGGTGGAGTTAGCCACTCATTACATGCGTGAAGTGCTGGACCTTAAAGGTTATCTCGAAGCGCATGAATTGCCCAAGCATGGTTTGCGTTTTTTCTTCAAAACAAATAATAAAGGAGAAATATCTAATCGTGTTGAATTAGGCCCGCGTTTAAAGCTTCCGGTGCCAAGTCACCAGTTGGACAGGGGAACATTGGAAAATTATCTCGCCAAACATGCGCAGGAACTGGGAGCAAAATTAATTCTCGGTGCGCGGGCCAAAGAAGTAAATTTTTCCGCTGAAGGCCATGAAGTGATTTATACAAAAGATGAACAGGAAGTAAAAGTAACCTGCAAATGGGTGGCTGATGCAACCGGTCGCGGCAGCCTGCTTAAACGCAAGCTGAAATTTCAAAAACCAATGGAGCATCATGTGAATGCAGTATGGTGGAGATTAAAAGGCGTGATTGATATTGATGATTGGTCAGACAATGCTGAGTGGAAACATCACCTTGAACCTCATTTAAGATATCTGAGCACCGTTCATTTTATGGACACCGGTTATTGGGTGTGGGTTATTCCTCTCGGCTCAAAAAATACCAGCATCGGAATTGTGGCTGATCCTGCTATTCATCCGTTTGATGAAATTAACAGGTATGACAGGGCGTTAGACTGGTTAGAGAAAAACGAACCGCTGTGTTATAAGATGCTTAAGCCTTTGGGAGAAGGCGATGGGCTGATGGATTTCAAGGTGCTGAAACATTATGCTCATGATTCAGGCCAGTTATACTCTGCTGACCGCTGGGGAGTGACAGGCGAATCAGGCGCATTTCTTGATCCGCTGTATTCTCCAGGTTCAGATTTTATATCGCTTGCTAACACATGGCTTTCGGATTTAATCCTCAGAGATTTAAACGGAGAAGATATTGGTTTACGTGCAAGCATTTATGAGCAGGCGCATCTTGCACACGTTCAAAACTGGATCCCTATTTACCAGGATAAATATTTGCTGATGGGAAATACGCAGATAATGGTGATGAAAATTTTCTGGGATTGGGCGATCTATTGGTCTATTCCTTCATTGTTATTTACAAACAAGGCGTTTACAAATTTGAAATTGCTGAAAGAACTTTTTTCATCCGAAGATAGCCTGGGAAGAAAATTTGGAAGGCTGAACAAAGCGATGCAGGACCTCTTTTTAGCATGGCGTCCTTATGACACTGAAATATTTTCTAATCATTATATTGATCCTTTTGATATAGGGTATCTCCGCGAGTTTCAGCAGGGAATCGAAGTTCAGCACGGACCCAAAATTGTTGACCAGGTTGCAAAGAACCTGCAAAAGCTTGAAAAAATAGCTGCAGAAATTTTTCGCCTTGTAAGATCTCAGGTGAAAGGAACACCTGCTGATATGCCGGTTGATCCATATTCCATTTCGCTTGACGCAGATGCGGATGAAACCAAACATGCAAATGGATTGCTGCCTGATCCGGCAATAGCCAAAGACGTTGATACTATGTGGTTTTACAATAAGAAAAATTTGTCATTAGTCATTTGACATTGGTCCTTAAATGCTATAGAGCAATGACCAATAACCAATACCAAATGACCAGTGACAAAAGAATGAACAGCATCAATACCATCCAAACCAGGATGGAAAACATCAGAACTATTTTTGAGGATGCAAAAAACTATGCAGCCGGGTGTGATGACTTAGATGGATTAATTAAACATATTGAAAATACAAGTTCCGAATTCCGCTCAGTTGCTTATGAAGGGGCTGCAATGAGTTTAGCATTAAAAGATTTTTCATCAAACAACGCATTAAAACTTTGGAATTCATTGCTCAAAATTTCTCAGCATCATGAAGGGCAGGTGCACATAGGTCTTGGTTGGGCAATTGCTGAAGCAAAGCCGGGTGATCTATCCTTTATGAAAACAATTCATTCTAAAATCGCTTTTCGGGTCTGGGATGGTTGCGGATATTATAATGGAATTTTCAGGCAGCGACAAACAATTAAAAATCAAACACGGCAGGACTATATCAGCGAAAACAATTTTAAATCGTATGACCAGGGCATTGGGCGCAGCATGTGGTATAATTGCAAAGGACATCCCGCAAAAGTTGCAGAGACGATTCAAACATTTTCTGTTTCACGCCAGGATGATTTATGGAGAGGAGTTGGAATTGCATGTTCTTTTGCAGGCGGATGTGATGCAAATATTTTAAGCAATCTTTTTTCCCTGGCAGGGAAAAATTCTGTTCATTTATCTCTCGGGGCAATAATGGTTGCAAAATCACGCAGCCAGGCAAATACCGTCACAAAGCACATCGAACTTGTATGTAAAGTATGGTGCAATCTTAGTGTGCAGGATGCAGAGCTTCTTTTTTCTAAAGCGGAATCATCTGCTGATTCTTTTGAATCCTTCTTATCCAAAATGGAAGCAGAAATTACAAATGTAAATTCAGTTGTTTGAAGTATCCCGGTTGTGTTTAAAATCCTGTCACCGGGAAATCGTAATTTTGCCGGATGAAAATTAAAGATCTTCCACAGGATCCATCCGTGCTGGATAAGTTTACCAAGGATGTGGTGTATGCTGAAGATGATTCAGGAAACTATACCACCGGCTTAAGCAGGGGATGGAAAATAAAAGCAGAGGCATTAAATATTGCCTGGGAAGATATTGAGCAGCGAATCAAGGATGCGAAACAAAAAGTGAACGCTGGCGAAGCAAGTCCTGTTTTATTTTTCATGGAGCTTCGGCTGATGGATATGCCTACCATTGCTGCATACACCGGCTTCTGGCAATGGCAGGTTAAACGGCACATCCGTCCGGATGTATTTAAAAAACTTTCTGATAAAAAACTTAAAAAATATGCTGAAGTGTTTGATGTCAGCATGGATGATTTAAAAAATTTGCAACTTAATGGAGATTAATTTTAAGCATGTACAGGCAGCGCATTGCGAAAATGGTGTAACCACAAATCTCCTTCGTCACATTGGCGTAAATAAGATTACAGAGCCTTTGGCTTTTGGCATCGGATCAGGAATATTTTTTATTTACATTCCATTGCTTATGATAAACAATGGCCCCGCATTTTCTTATCGCACAATGCCGGGATTAATTTTTAAGCGTACCTGCAAGTCATTGGGTGTTCCTGTCATCCGGAAAAAATTCAGTTCAACTGAAAAAGCACAGCAGTACCTGGATGCCTGTCTTGAATCTGACCAGCCGGTTGGCTGCCAGGTGGGTGTTTATTATCTCACTTATTTTCCAAAAGAATACCGTTTTCATTTTAACGCACACAACATTGTGGTTTTTGGAAAAGAAGAAGATAAATATTTGATAAGTGACCCGGTGATGGAAGGTGTTACCACGCTCACGGGTTACGAATTGCAACGTGTTCGTTTTGCCAAAGGAGCGCTTGCACCGCGCGGGCAATTGTATTATCCTGAATTAAAAAATGAGGTGAGTGATGATATGATCCGCCATGCAATAGTAAAAGGTATAAAACGAAATATCCGTGATATGCTGCACATCCCCGGACCCATTGCAGGTATCCGGGGAATCAGGTACACCGGGAAAAAAATTATTAAGTGGCGCGATAAATTAGGAGTAAAAAAAGCAGGACTGTATCTCGCACAGCTCGTGCGCATGCAGGAAGAAATCGGAACTGGCGGTGGAGGATTTCGTTTTATATACGCTGCATTTTTGCAACAGGCATATACCTTTCATAAAACTGATGAGTTGCTGAAAATTTCAGAACAGTTTACCAAAGCCGGTGACCTGTGGCGTTCATCAGCCGTGCAGGCAGCAGGGATTTTCAAAGGACGCATCACCTCGCAGCAGGATTTTAATGATATGGGAAATTACCTGTTTGAAGTTGCGGAAACAGAAAAGCAGGCATTTATCGCACTGTCAAAAATCAAATGGAAGTAAATGCAAACAGCAGTTTCAGTTGAAAAAGTAAATTTTCGTTACGCAAATAATGCTGAACTTGCTCTTTCAAATATTGATTTAAAAATTTCTGCGGGCGATCGTTTTGGTTTATTCGGTCCGAATGGCGCAGGCAAAACAACGCTTATCTCCGTTATGACGGGATTGTTGAAACCCTTATCCGGCAGTGTTCAACTCTTTGGAATGGATGCAGCTGCTGATCGCAATGCAAAAAAAATATTTGGTTATGTTCCGCAGGATTTTGCATTTTACGATGAGCTGACCCCGGTGGAGAATTTAGAATTCTTTGGCGCATGGTCAGGATTAAACCGCAGCCGGATAAAAAAAAGAACGGATGAGCTGCTCACGGTGTTAGGGTTAAATGAAGTCCGTAACAAAGTGCTGAAAACTTTTTCTGGCGGAATGAAACGCAGGTTAAACATTGCCATCGGTGTAATTCACGAACCAAAAATTTTATTTCTCGATGAACCTACCGTGGGCGTTGACGTGCAAACGCGGTTTGCCATTATTGATTATCTCAAACAAATGAATACGCAGGGCGCAACCTTGATTTATACCTCGCACCTGCTGCAGGAAGCACAGGATTTATGCAAACACATTGCTTTAATTGATGACGGAAAAATTATTTTGAATGATGATTTAGAAAAGCTGCTCATAGAACACGATAAAGAAGGCCTTGAAGAATTGTTTTTGAATTTAACAGGTAAAGCATACCGGGATTGATACATATTTTACTCGCTTCCGTTTTGAAAGAAGTTCGTTTACTGATTCGTGATCGTGTCGGGCTTGCACTGATGTTCCTGATGCCTGTTGTTCTGGTCGTAGTGATTACGAGTGTGCAGAACA
Source organism: Bacteroidia bacterium (assembly GCA_035275625.1). Lineage (GTDB taxonomy): Bacteria > Bacteroidota > Bacteroidia > AKYH767-A > OLB10 > DATEMK01. The sequence continues at coordinate 3,220 of DATEMK010000126.1, read as the reverse complement.
GCGCGTTTAACATTGTGAACGACAACAAAATTTCTCTCTTGCTCTGTAATGAAGATACCGGTTCGGTTTCAAAAGAATTTATTGCAGCCATTGGCAAATTAGAAATGTTCAACATTGTTGAAATAAAAAATAATCCGGTTCCCGGTGAAATTTCCAAAATGATGAAAGAGCAGGATGCAATGGTCGCGCTTATTATTCCCGGAAATTTTTCTCCGCAGCTCAGCCTCAAAGCGAATTCAACTTCTGCAAAAGCATTGACCGATTTTGGTTTGGGGACTGATTCAGTAAAGACAAAGCCGGTAACCATTTCACCTGATTTAATTTTTCATCCTGTGCTGCAGGAATCTTATTGCAGGTCCATCAGTGGCGCTTTACAGGGAGCATTATTGTTAATTGAAAACAAGCTTATCATTCAATCATTATACAAAGCGGTGAATGAAAAAGAAATGCCGTTTGATTTTGAAAAAGAAATGACAGGCAACAAAACAAGCTTCAAAGAAAGCTATGCACTGATAAACGGAAGCAGGAACATTCCAAATGCAACACAGCACAACGTACCGGCATGGACTGTATTTGCCATGTTTTTCACGGTGATCTCACTGGGAGGAAATGTTGTAAAAGAAAAACTGAGCGGGAGCTTTACACGGTTAAAAACACTTCCGGCCAATTATTTGATCTCGCTTGCTGCCAAGCAATTTGTTTATACCGGGGTGATTTTATTGCAGGTGCTTCTTATTTTTTCAATCGGTGTGTTGGTGTTTCCCAAAATAAATTTACCCGGATTAAATATTCCCGGAAATATTTTTAGTCTTGTCCTTGTCACACTGTTGTGCGGCTGGTGTGCCATCAGTTATGCAATGTGCATCGGGGTGTTTGCACAGACCCAGGAACAGTGCAATGGATTCGGTGCTGTCTCAGTTGTTTTATTGGCAGCAATTGGCGGTATATTTGTTCCCTCATTTGCCATGCCCCAGTCATTTAAGCTTATAATGAATATCTCTCCGCTGCATTGGTGCATCGAATCATATTACGGCTTATTTTTACAGGGCGCTAAATTGAAAGATATCATAAATAATATTTTTGCTTTGTTAATTACCACATTTATTTTACAACTGCTTGCATTAACAGCATTAAAACGAAAGAACTTAATATAATGGAAAGAGAAGAACTTAAATTGCAATTAAAACAACACATGATAAAATATCTTAACCTGCTGGAAATTACTCCGCAGGATATAGGAGACGATCAGCCGCTTTTCGGAGAGGGGCTCGGATTGGATTCGATAGATGCACTTGAGTTGTCTGTTTTGCTTGAAAGAGAATACAAGATAAAAATCAATGATCCGAAAGAAGGCAAAAAAATTTTTGTGAACGTAAATACCATCGTTGACTATATTTTGCAGCACTCCGGGCAAACCGTTTCCTGATCAATGAGCCGGATTGTTATTACAGGAATGGGTGTAATAAGCGCATTAGGAAATTCGGTTGATGATCACCTGGCAGCATTGCGGAAAACAACCTGCGGACTTTCATCGCTTGAGTTTGTAAAAACAAAATTTGCAGACACTTTACGTTTTGGTGAAATAAAAACAAGTACTTCTCAATTAAAGGAAAAACTTTTCGTAAAAGATAAAGGCGCAACACGAACTGATCTGCTGGCGCTTTACGCACTTAGAGAGGCCATCAATAACAGCGGTCTTGCTGATACAGAAATTTCATCTTATGACACTGCTCTCATCGGAGCAAGCACAGTAGGAGGAATGTGTCTTACAGATGAATTATACCATGACTCAAATAATATTTCCGGTCACGGTTCTGATTATTTAGCTTCTTATGATTGTGCTGCACCGGTATTGTTTTTACAGCAGCGTTACCGTATCGGGGGCATTGTAAATTCAATTAACACAGCTTGTTCATCATCATCAAACGCAATTATGTACGGAGCGAGGCTGATAAAAAACGGTTTGGTTAAAAGAGCTGTAGTAGGAGGGATGGACAGCCTGGCAAAATTTACCATCAACGGGTTTAACTCCCTTAGTATTCTTGCTCCGCAATTTTGCAGGCCGTTTGATAAAGAACGTAACGGGCTGAACCTTGGAGAAGGCGCGGCATTTTTAGTCCTGGAAAAAGAAGAAGATGTGCGAAATAAAAAAGGGTATGCTGCCCTCAGCGGTTATGGAAATGCAAATGATGCTTTTCATCCTTCCTCTTTATCAGAAAATGGTGAAGGACCGTATCTCGCTATGAGCAAAGCTTTGGCGGTTGCTCAATTAAACGCTTCAGAAATAAATTTTATCAACACGCATGGGACCGGGACAGAAAATAATGATGAAGTGGAAGGTAAAGCGATGCAAAGAATCTTTACTGATGTTCCTCCGTTCATCTCATCGAAATCTAAAATCGGCCATACGCTTGGAGCTGCCGGAGCTATTGAAGCCGTGTTCAGCATTCTTGCTTTAAATAATAATGAGATATATCCGAGCTTGAATTTCAGGGAACCCATTGAATCAACTGGATTAATACCGGTTACTGTTTTTCAGAAATATAATATTGAAAAGGTAATGACTAATGCTTTCGGATTTGGCGGAAACTGCACTTCACTGATATTTTCCAAACTCTAAATAGGTTTCCAACCTCTAACCTCAAACTTCAAACCTCAAACTTTCTTTTCCATGTACATTCATAAATCCGTTTGCATTTCTCCGCAACATACTTTTCCGGAAATTAATTTACAAGAGGTCCTGGCTTCTGCTGATAATAAGCTCACTGCTATCGAATCAAAATATGAAAACATTCCGCTCAGCACTTTACGGAGAATGGGCAAAGCAGTGCGTATGGGTGTGGGCGCTGGAATGAATTTAGTAAAGGATTATCCTCACTTGGATGGAATCATCATTGGCACCGCAAACGGTGGGATGGAAGATTGCATAAAATTTTTAAACCAGATTATTGATTACGATGAGGGCACGCTGACTCCCAAGAATTTTGTGCAAAGCACAACCAATGCCATTGCAGCTCAAATTTCTCTCACTGCTCAAAACACCGGCTATAACATCACACATGTTCATCGCGGTTTAGCTTTTGAGAATGCTTTGCTTGATGCGTTCATGCTGATGAAAGAAAACCCGGAAAGTGTTTATTTACTCGGTGGAGGAGATGAGATTTCAACCTACAATTTCAATATAGATAACCTCGCAGGCTCGTATAAAAAAGAAATTATC
>DATEMK010000125.1:0-7839 GCA_035275625.1 Bacteroidia bacterium | reverse complement strand
CGGATACTAAAATCAATTTTTATCCTGGTGAATACAGTTTCCCTGCTTCCCGGTTGTATTGATTTTGTTTTTTTCAGGTTCATTGCAAAAAGGACTACCGCAGAATTATTCAGGATTCTTTCTCTTGGAGATGACATTCAAAACACCGTGCCGAGGATGATACTTGATTTCTGGTATGTGCTTGTCATATTTTTTTTATTGGTTTTCCTGATGGTGCGTCTTTATAACAAAATTCAAAGAAAGACTTCCACCGTTCCAAAAAAACTTTCCATCCAATTATTAAGCTGGCTGATTGTTCTCCTGGTAACTGCTTCAGGAATTGTTGTTTCAAGGGGAGGGCTGCAATTTAAACCAATGGGAATTCTTGCGGCCACAAAATATTCTACTGTTCAAAATGCATCACTTATTTTAAATACCCCGTTTACGATCATCAAAACGCTCGGTAAAATTGAGCTGGCAGATGTAAAATATATGGAAGAGGAGACATGTGAAAAATATTTTTCTCTTCATCACCAGTATAAAAAACCGCAGCCATTCAGAAATCTCAATGTTATCATCATCATCCTCGAGAGTTTTTCAAAAGAATACATTGGTGGCTTAAACAACTATGAAGGCTACACTCCTTTTTTTGATTCATTGATAAATGAAGGATTTATTTTTACAAATGCGTATGCAAATGCAAAGAAATCCATTGAAGGGATTCCGGCTGTTGTGGCAAGTATTCCTGCCCTGATGAATGAACCCTACATTACTTCTGCATACAATTCAAATAAAATAAATTCATTGGCCTCCCTGCTGGGGGAAAAAGGATATGCAGCCGGATTTTTTCATGGCGGGAATAACGGCACTATGGGATTTGACAATTTTGCAAAAGCTGCGGGGTTTGATTTTTACAAAGGAAGAAATGAATACGGTGAAAAAGATTACGATGGTAACTGGGGCGTGTATGATAATAAATTTTACAATTATTTTATCTCAGAGATGAATAAAATGAAGCAGCCGTTTATGACTTGCGTGTTTTCACTTTCCTCGCATCATCCTTATGCCATTCCTCCAGGGTATAAAGGAAAATTTAAAAAAGGCACGCTGCCGATTCATGAGAGCATTATGTATGCTGATTATTCTTTAAAAACTTTTTTTGAAAATGCATCAAAACAGCCCTGGTTTGACAGCACATTATTTGTTCTTACAGCTGACCATACAGGACCTGCGGAGTACGCTCAGTACCAGACTAAAAAAGGCATTTATGAAATACCTGTTTTATTTTACCGGCATAATTCCAGCCTCAAGGGGAGGTCAGGTTTAGTTACACAGCAATGTGATATCTTACCCTCTGTTTTGGATTTGCTGAACTATGATAAGCCTTTCAGCGCTTTCGGAAACAGTGTTTTTGATACAGCCGTTACACATTTTGCGGCAAATTTCCTGAACGATTATTACCAGTTGATTACCAATGAAAATTTACTTCAGTTCGATGGTGAGAAAAACATGGCTTTATATTCATACAAGAGTGACAGCCTCATACAGAAGAATATACTTTCAGAAAATCATGCTGATGCCGGAAAAAATTCTTTGTTGCTCAAATCCGTCATTCAGCAATTCAACCATGCAATGATTCATAATGAAATTGTAAAAAAATAAAATACCTGTGATTCAATGCAACTAAACGAAATAATATCATGCGCGGTAGTGGGTAAGTTTTTAGCGTTTAGTATCATTAAAATTTTTTATTTCCCGCAGATTACGCAGATTTCCGCTGATTTCTTTTCTGCGGGCATCTGCGTAATCTGCGGGAAACTCTTCCGTGTTTCAGGCTGACCCCACTACCTCATGCGCAATCCATCGGACCAAAACATAGAAATATAAACAGATGAAAAAGAAAATCCTTTTCATTCTGAATCCTAAAGCCGGAACAGGTTTTAATACTGAGATTTCGGCAATTATAAAACGATCGTGTAATAAAAATGATTTTGATGCTGAAATAATTTTCACTGAGCGTGCCGGTCATGCAATAGAATTAGCGGCTGAAGCGGTAAAAAATAAATTTGACATCGTTGCAGCAACCGGTGGTGACGGAACCATCAATGAAGTTGCACAATCACTTAAAAATACAAACACCGCTTTGGCAATTATTCCAACGGGATCGGGAAACGGCTTTGCACGTCATTTTAACATTCCGCTGAACATGGAAAAAGCAATTACTGTTATTAAAAAAGGAAATATGGTAAATGTTGACAGCCTGCTGATCAATGGAAAGTTTTGCATGAATATAGCCGGTGCAGGTTTTGACGCCTACATAGCGCATCTTTTTGCAAACTATGGAAAACGCGGATTTATTTCCTACATAAAGCTGGTCATGAAAGAATACTTTTCATACAAACAAAAAAATTATACGATTGAATTTGACGGCAAAAAAATAAATACAACTGCTTTTCTGATTGCAATTGCCAATGCATCGCAATTCGGAAACGGGGCTAAAATTGCTCCCCTTGCCGGAGTTAATGACGGAATTATTGATGTTACCATTCTTAAAAAAATTCCGTTTTATCAGATTGTTTTTGTTATGGTTAAATTGTTCAACGGAAAATTAGCAGGCTCTGCTTACGCAGAAATAATAAGAAGCAAATCATTCATTATATCTTCTGACCAGGAGATCATTACGCATATAGACGGTGAGCCCGGAGATTCATGTAATGAAATTGTTGCAACCGTTGATCCCTTGTCTGTAAAGTTAATTGTTCCATAGTTAGCAGTTGATTAAGTTAATTGGGTAATTATGGTAATTAGAAAAGAGTATTCATTTGATTAATCAAAATAATTAAACCAAACAACCAATTACCTTAATTACCCAATTACCAAATCACCTTCATTCAAGATGTCAAAAAAAGGAAAATTCTCAGGAAATATTGTTTATTCAACGAACCCGGATTTTCGTTCTGAAGATTCAAACAGGCCGGAACAAACCACTTTACCACCGCCACAGCAGGATTTGCGTGTGCTTCGGGATAGCAGGCATCGCGGAGGAAAAACCGTTACCTTAATTACCGGGTTCATTGGCAGGGAAGAAGACTTGAAAGATTTAGGAAAGCTGTTAAAAACAAAATGCGGAACAGGAGGAACAGTGAAAGACGGAGAAATAATTATACAGGGCGATTTTCGGGAAAAAATTTTTACTATTTTAACCGAGGCAAAATATAAGGTGAAAAAAGCAGGGGGATAATGTTAGTCGTTTTTATAAGAGGCCGCTGTTTAGAATTTGTGTTTTTTCCCATAGCTTTGCATTTGCAGTTCTGAATATGGCAAAATTTAAGAAAGACCCCAACCTTATAGTTCATACCACAACCCCTGTCAATGCAGAACCTCCGATTGACAAGCTGCGTGAAAATTTCATTACTCCCCAGGAATTGTTTTATATACGAAATCATGGAGAGGTTCCTGATATAGATATAAATACTTTCAGGTTAAAAGTAAATGGTTTGGTAGAAAATGAGCTGGAATTATCGCTTGAAAAATTAAAGAATGATTTTCCAAAACATTCGGTGATGGCAACGCTTCAATGTGCCGGTAACAGGCGCGATCAGCTGATTGCTGTTGCTCCTGTTCCCGGTGAGGTTCCCTGGCAATCGGGTGCAATTGGAAATGCAAAATGGAGCGGGGTTCCGTTAAAAGACGTCCTGGCTGCTGCCGGAGTTAAGCCAGGCGCTCTTTATGTAGAATTCATGGGTGCTGAAGATGTGTTTCGTCACGGTGAGAATGTCGGCTTTGGCGCTTCCATACCAATTGATAAAGCTTTAACAAATGATGTGCTGCTTGCTTATGAAATGAACGACCTGCCCCTTGAACCCACTCACGGTTTTCCATTACGTGCCGTGGTGCCGGGTTATATCGGTGCACGCAGCGTGAAGTGGCTTACCCGCATCACGCTGCAGGAAAAACCTTCTGATAATTATTTCCAGGCACATGCTTACCAGTTATTTCCTCCGCAGGCAAGCGCTGAAACGGTGGATTGGAAATCGGGCCTGCAATTGAGCGAGCTCTCTGTGAATTGTGTAATTACGGCTCCGAAGGAAGGAGAAATACTGCCGGGTAAAAATATTTTAGTGCAGGGATTTGCCATGAGCGGTGGCGGAAAAAAAATTGCCCGCGTGGATGTTTCTTCAAATGGAGGAGAAACATGGACAACCGCTGTCATCACTGAAGGCAATGGGCACTGGGCATGGGTATTCTGGGAAGCAAACATTGAATTGAAAAACGGTGAACACGAAATTATCGCACGCGCTTATGATACTGCATCGAACACACAGCCTGAAAATGCCCGCCATATATGGAATTTCAAAGGGTACATGAATAATGCATGGCACCGTGTAAAAATCAGTGTGAAAAATTGATTTCAACCCGAACTAATTAATTCAAGCTGCGACCTATAATTTTTTCTTTGTGAAACTTCGTGTCTTTGTGTCTTTGTGGCTGCTTGTTTCTTATTGCCACTAAGACACAAAGGCACAAAGAAACACGAAGCATTCTAATAATAAGGTTGCAGCTTGAGTTAATTAATTGTTTATCCGGAGAAAAAACTATTCATGTAACCTGACAGGGAGTGGTGGTTCACTTTTTCAAATGGATGCGGAGTGGATGGAAGCATCAGCAGTTGCCCGTTTTCCAAATGTCCTGTTGCATTTTCAGATTCATCAACACTGACCATTTTATCCAATTCGCCCAAACCTATGATAACAGGAATCTTGATTTGCTGAAAATCTTTTTTGGAAAGCACCGGGTATTTTCCCAAATGTAAAAGCATTCCAGATGTTTTTTGAAGGACTTTTTGCCAGTCCTGCGGGTAATGAGTTTGTGCAAGATATTTTGCAAAAGCAGGAACTTTCTCTGAAATTTTTGCGGGGTTAAGCTGTGCCGTTTCTTTTTCTGCAATTTGTTCTGTCCACTCCAGTTTTGTGGCAAGGGTAAAAAGTTTTTTAACGCGCTGAGGGTAATGCGCAGCTAGATACAACCCGGCATAGCCTCCCATGCTATACCCGAAAATAGAAGCTGCACTGATTTTTTCCCGGTCAAGATAATCCAGTACAGACGATGCAAACATGGGGATGGAAAATGGCTCAGCAGGGATTTCACTGCCGCCATGACCGGGGAAATTAAGGGCGTGTACTTCAAATTGATCATCTATAAAAGGCAATAGAGGATCAAATTGTTTTTTAGAACTGATGGCTCCGTGCAAAAGAATTAATGCCTGTTTCATTCGGGGTAAAAATAGAAAACGAAAGTTAATTTGTTTGTATTTATTAATAAGTTAACATTCGGTTTTTGTTTTCTGAATTTATTTTGCTATACCTTTGTAATCTTGTTTTGCTCTCACCGGCAAAACAATCTTCGGTTCCTCCTGGAGACACAACAACTGCGGTGACTTGTTGCAGGTTGCTTTCTCTTTTAAGGCGATTAGAAAGAGAAAAGATATCTGTATGGAATAAATTTTTAGTTGTTGAATAAACCGATTTTTTTCTTAAAACCATTTATCATGAGTGAAAACCATTTAACCGAACGTGAAAAGGAAATTGTTGCAGAAGTAGCTAAAGGAAAAACAAATAAGGAAATTGCAGCAGCCTTTCCCTTTTCTTTTTGCCGGCAACTTTAAAACCTGCTCCCAGTACCAACTAGTTTTATTTTATTTTTTAGCGTACTTTTATGTTAAAATTAAATGTCATGAAAAAGATTTGGATAATATTTCTTATTACTATGTTAAACAACTTATTGAAGGCACAAGTGAATTTAGTGACTAATGGAGATTTTGAGCAGTTTGATACATGTCCCGATAATGCATCACAAATACATCATACCATTTCTTGGTTTCAGCCGACATTGGGTACACCAGATTATTTCAATGCTTGCGCCCCACCAATACCGACTACTTATTTTAGTGTACCTGCCAATTATTTTGGTTATCAATCTGCACATTCCGGAGAAGGTTATGTAGGGGTATTTTTATATTATTTTACGTCTAATCAAACTACCTATCGCGAGTATATTGAAGCGAAATTAAGCGATACGCTGGTAGCAGGTCAGAAATATTTCATAAACTTTTTTGTTTCATTATCGGATAGCTCAAATACTGCAACTGATGATTTAGGAGTATATTTTTCTAACAATAGTATAACCAGCAACAATTGGAATGAATTACCTGTTAATGCGCAGGTTGAAAACCTTCAGGGTAATTTTTTAATTGATAAATTGAATTGGATGGAATTTCAAGGTGATTTTATATCTCAAGGTGGCGAGTTATACATAACAATTGGAAATTTTAAAAATTTTTTTAATACTGACTCATTACATGTTGTGGGAGGGGGGTAATAGCTCCAGGAAATGAATATCGGAATGGTTATTATTATATCGATGATATTTGCGTTTCAAGTGACTCTGCATTTTGTCAATTATGGTTGTTTAGTCAGGAATTTGAAAACGATGATATAATTAAGGTATATCCAAATCCTTCTCATGTGGTAACCATAGACTTAAGTTTGTTTGATGATTTCCAAACTTTTGATCTGTTTATTTATAATCAGGAAGGTAAGTTATTTATAAAAAGAAAATTAAAAGGAAATAAGAAAATCGAAATTAATGATTTACTGGATGGATTGTATTTAATAAACATTCAAGGAAAATCAAAAACGATTTCAAAAAAAATTATTGTTCTAAAAAATTATTAATTTAAAATATCATGAAACCCACCACCCGGCAGGTCGCGAAGCACCTGCTGGGTTTGAGAAGAGAAGCACTCAGTCAATTTCCAGTTCTATATCCTTTAAATGGCAATATTTATAATTTTCCAAATCATCAAACAAGCTTATTATAAATGCTCTTTTCACCAAAGTAGGTTGCGTACCTATTATCGCATTATAAGAAGAATATTTCCATTGGGATATGTTCTCCGCAAATCCTGAAGCAACAGGATTTTGATGTATATAGCAAATCAAAGTTTTTAAATAATCCAAATCATCAATCACCTTTCTCCGAAAAGTTCTTTTAAATAAGGTACCTGTCCGGCTTTTAACAAAATTATAATGTTTGGAATAGGTATTAAAAAAATTAGAGCAGACCTGGCTCAATTCTTTTCCCAAATAATTTTCATTTTGTTGTATTAGTTCATCAATACTCAACTTCCCGGTCTTTTTAGACTTGAAAAATTGTTTTACTGTCTCTGTTTCATTAAACCGGATGATAAGATGAAAATGGTTTGGCATCAGGCAATAGGAAAGAACTTCACAGACAGGTAAAAGATGCTCTTTCATCTTTTTTAGAAAATAGATGTAATCTTCATCACGTTCAAATAAATTCTCTTTTCCAACTGCATGGTTATAAATATGAAATGTTTGACCGGTTGTAAAGGAATATTTCCATCAGGCATGGTTCGAAAGTATTAAATATTTTATTTTAATTTCTTTGTCAGGAGTGTAGGCTCATCAAACCCAGCAGGTGCTTCGCGACCTGCCGGGTGTTAAGTCGCAAAATAATAAAACAAATTAGACGGTTAAGAAAAAATGCTTCTTTATAAATAAGGAGCATTTTTTTTTGCTTTCGCTGCCTTTTTAACGGAAAAAAGAAGCCTTCTTTTTTTGCAAAGAACCTTTTTTAGTCCGCAAAGAAGCCTTCTTTTTCTCTAAAGAACTCTTTTTAGTCCGCAAAGAAGTCTTCTTTTTTTACAAAGAACCCTTTTTAGTCCCCAAAGAAGTCTTTTTTTTCTGTAAAGAACCCTTTTTAGATCGCAAAGAAGTCTTCTTTTTCTGCAAAGAACCCTTTTCAGCCCGCAAAGAAGTCTTTTTTTTCTGAAAAACG
>DATEMK010000124.1:0-2360 GCA_035275625.1 Bacteroidia bacterium | reverse complement strand
CTTTCCTGCCAACACTGTTTAGATTTGAAAGAACAATACAAAAAAGTATTTCAATTACGAATAGGAGAATGTAAAATCTTGGAATCAAAAATTAAAAACCTTACCGAAGATTTCGATTAGAAATAAAAAGATATTTTATTATTTTAGTAAATGGATAAAGACGAACCTAAAGTTTATCAGGAATTAGAATTTGAATCTTTAAATGACCTGAGTGCTTTCCTAAGTCAAATACATTATCGCCTTTATTATAGGGGCGTTGGTAATTATGAATACTCTCTTAAATCAAAATTACAGCGAGTTTTAGAAGATAATAGCGCTGATCCAAATCTTTGGTATTTTAAGGAGATGCACAGTATTTTTTATTTCAAACGGAATTACAAATCGCTTTTCACAAAATTTCCTGATAATAATGATTTATTGAGTTGGCTTTCTCTCATGCAACATTACGGTGCGCCAACCCGCTTGCTTGATTGGAGCCTTTCCTCTCATGTTGCATTATATTTTGCATACAGTGACATCAATCCTGTAAAAAAGACCGATGGTGCTCTTTGGATTATTAACCCAAAACTTATGCGTAATGGAGTTTTAGATGATCAAAATGATTTTGATGATGACTTTATAAAAACAAATCGTGATTTACGCGCGGGTGTTTATGAAAACAAAAAACTCATAAAAAAACTTGAATCACCGGAAGATATAATTGAAAGATTAAACCCAATAATTGAACAGGTAATTGAAAAAAATGATAGACCATTTTTCATTCCAATAGAAGCCTTTTACTCTGATCAAAGAATTATTGCACAGCAGGGATGCTTTACTATTCAATGTGATTTACGTCAGTCCTTTGATGAAATTGGCAAAGAAGATGAAAATACAACAATGCAAAAACAGGCTTTTAAATTTTTTACAATAGGCATGACGGCTGATGCTATCAAACAATCCCCTAATCTGTGTTACTTCGCAAAAATTAAATTACCGCATCAATGGAAAAATCAGGTAATGCAATCTCTTAACAAAATGAATATTACAGGTGCTAGCTTGTTTCCGGGGATTGCAGGACTTGGAATTGCCACAGAAGATTATATTATATCAAAAGGACTTCTTTCTTCAATGACAAGTTTTGTAATCGAACACAAATTTCCCGCTTTCGATTTTCAAGGTGAAATAACGGAGCACATGCAAATTGAGGCATTAGTGAAAGAAATGGAAAAAATTGATGCTGAAGAAATCAAACAAGTTGGCGACAATTTCCTTTTTCAAGAACCCAATTATCAAGTTACGCTATTCCCCATTGATAATTTTCAATTTACAATTGATAAAATAAATCTTTTTTTTGAAATCATTAATATTAAAGAGGAAAAGGTAAAAACCCAATTTATTAGCATGTTTAAAAATGAAATCGTGCCTATTGCAAACATTTTGTACGAAAAAGTTGAAAAGGAAGGATTCCGTGCCGGTATCCAGGCAAGTCAGGGATTGAAAAGTTGGCAGAACATTTTTAAGATTCGTAAATCTCTATTTGAAAATAAAATTTATCGGATTCATCCCAGAGTTCAATAACTTTAAAATAATTTTAAACTTCTCTATAAAATAGAATACATGACAAAATTTTTAGACACTACCGGCATTTCATATCACTTAGAGCAGTTAATTAAAAAAAGTGATGAACGGCTTATTTTAATTAGCCCCTTTCTTAAAATCAATCCTAGAATTAAAGAATTGCTTCATGACAAAAACAATCTTAAAATTGACATCCGTGTTATTTATGGTAAGGATGAATTAAAGCCAGAAGAACATAATTGGTTAAAATCAATGAACTGCATCAGAACAAGTTTTTGTCAAAATCTCCATGCAAAATGTTATTTAAATGAGAAGGAGGCAATAATTACTTCAATGAATCTTTTTGAATTTTCCCAATCAAACAATAATGAAATGGGCATTTATGTGAATAAAGAAACGGACAGCGTTTTATACGCTGATATTTATTCCGAAGCCAATAGGTTGATTCGTATAAGTAATGAAGTAAAATCTCCTGTTGAAAAAACCATTTCTAAAAATACTGTTCAGGTTAAGAAAATAAAAGAAGTTGTTGGAGTCGGGCATTGCATAAGATGCCATGCCTCTATCGAACTTGATCCTTCGTACCCATACTGCACTTCCTGTTATAATATTTGGAGCAAATATGAGGATGATGAGTACACAGAAAAGTTTTGTCATATTTGTGGTAAAACAGAAAAAACCTCAAAATCAAAACCTACATGTTATAATTGTTATAAAACAAACAAAAATAAACTTGAATTCCCATTAGTATTTTAATATGAGATTCTTTTATTATGAATAATTCCCCCTCTCATATAGTT
>DATEMK010000123.1:0-15893 GCA_035275625.1 Bacteroidia bacterium | reverse complement strand
ATTTCCTGCCAGGTATACATTTTTGCCATCAACAGCCCATGTGCGCGTACCATAAGCTATTCCGTTTGACCGGTAGTAAGGAAATTTCGATTCTACCAATCCGTATTTATTTATTTTTATAATATATCCATTATATTTAGCAGTATTAGAAGTGACCAATGAGTTATCAATAAATAAGGAATCATTTGTTAACCAGTTAATATAAAAATTGCCTTCATCATCCAGCTTATAGCCTCCTGAATTCAGGACGCCTGCGGCTTGCCGGTACCTCACATTTTTTGTCCAGATACAATTGCCTGCATTATCCAACCTTGCGAGAAAACCATTGATATATCCCGGGTAGTAATTCACATTGCAAATTGCTCCTGTAAAAGGAGCCTGGTATCCGGCAATAAAGCTGTAACTATTATCGGTATTATGATTTATATGACCTACCCGAAAATCATCAGGGCTGGAATAAATTGAAGTCCCCGAGGCCCATCCGTTATAATAACCATTTGTATAAATATCGGTACACCAGAGTGAATCAATGCAATAATAAGCCAGGTTGCCGATTTGATCCATAGTTATTGCAAATTTATTCGTTTTCCAGGTTGGCGGATCAAAATAATTATAATCTCCTGCCAGGTAACATTTATTATTTGAGGCGGCATAAAAGCTATTCAAATGATGAAGTCCATTACCTAAATAAATATATTTATTGAAAATAAAATTTAAGGAAGTATCAATCACATATATATCAAAATGATAAAGGTTAGTTTGAAATACAAATAAGCGGTTCAGGTTATTTCCATAAAATGATGGTGCGAACGAAAAAGTTTTATTGGGGTAATTGGCATGTTTAATATAATTCGAGTTGCTGTCCAGTTTAATAATAAATCCCTTTTTTACATACATATTCAACAGTCCCTGCAGCCGGGCAGAGTCAGGTGAGGATGAAAAATCACCGGCAGAGCCGCACAAATAAATATTTTTAGCTTCATCAATAACCACGCCCACTCCATAATCATTTTCCAGTGAATCAACAGCAGATAAAGTCCATTCGACTTTTTGTGCAGAGCATAAATTAAATGTTATAAAGATTACAACAATTGATATGTTAATGCTTTTTTTCATACTGTATTGTTTTGGAATCGAGTCATGTTTTTTTTCCGGAACTAAGTGGAGGGAATTAATTTATTGCAAAATAATTTTCTGATTGTTAACTTCTTTGTCTGCTATTACCTGTACCATGTAAACTCCTTTTGACTGGTTGGTTAAATCAATTTCAACACCCCTGACCTCCGGAGGAGAACCCGGAAATTCCCTTTTATAAATGGTTTGACCTGAGACGTTAGTAATAGTGATTTGTGAGATTTTTCCGATGAGGGATTGAATGGTGAATTTCCCTGGAGCAGGATTGGGAAATATTGATATTTCTACGCTACTTTCATTTAATTCTTCTCCCTCCCTGCATGGCACTGACACGAGAACTCCTGTGGAAAGTTTTGAACATCCATAGCTGTTAAGTTCTTTCACCTTATAAACACCCCCGGTTGTTGCTGTATAATTTTCAGAAGTGGCCCCGGGAATAGATGTTCCGTCTTTTTTCCAGCGATAGGTCAATCCTGCCCCGGTATTTGCGCTGAGTATAACACTTCCGCCTGCGCAAAATGTCGTGGGCCCCTGTGGGGTAATAGTTGCACCCGGCAAAGGATTAACTGTAACTACCGTACCCGGCACGGTAGTTTTTGAACATCCTGAAATAGTGTTTGTCACGGTTACTTTATAAACTCCTCCTATGGATGCAGTATAATTGGATACTGTTGCTCCTGCAATATCATTCCCACCTTTTTTCCACTGGTAAGTCCTGTTATTATTAGCAGGAGCATTTAAAATAATGCTGTCGCCTGAGCAGAAGGACACTGATCCGTTTGGTGTAATTGCTGAAGATGGGAGAGATTTAACTGATACCGTTACTGTTGTATCAATGATACCGCATCCAAAATTATTATAAGAATAAGTTATTGCATGTGCACCTACTCCTGCAGAATCAGGATAAAAAATTTTTCCATACATTCCATCACCTGAAAAAGCTCCTCCCCAAGGCTGACCTGATAACGTTATTGGCGGTTGATTAAGGCAAATTGCAGCCGGAAGATTACCAATGGTTGCAGGAGTTGGAGAATCAAAAATCATAATCGTTGTAGCTGACATCCTGCCGCACCCTGCTGCGGTATCAGTAATATGAACTGCATAATTAAAATGATTGTTAGAGGAGGTTATTGAATAAATTGAATCCGTTGCACCTGCTATACTATTGTACACTCCTCCGTTCGGGCTGGATGTAATATAATACCACTGGTAAAGAAAGTTTACGTTTGTATTACAAACTAATTGTGCAGGAGTGCCGGCACAACCCCTGTAGCTGCTCCCACCATTAAAATTTGCATTAATGGCTGAAACTATTTGCGAAGTAGTATTACCAATTCTGAATGGCCCGTCTGTGTTCGGGATTAAAATGGGGGAACCGGTTGTTGTTCTTACCCTGATGCGATATCCATTGCCGGGAGGGACTGACGCAGGTATGAATACTTTAAAATATGCCGAACTGCCCGTTCCTAACAATAAGGGAGATGAAAAACTCCCTGTTGAATCCGAGAGCTGAACCTTAAAAGGCACCAAAGAGTGATGCATGAAAAAGCTAACATGGATATTAATTGAATCACCAACACAAATCCGGTGAAGCGTTGGAGAAACAGGCCAGGTTGTAACCGTATCTGAGGGGGTAGGCTGGGAGGAAATTTTTGTGATATACAAATAATATGAATTGGAAGCAATGGTATTATACTGCAAGAGATGATCAGGCGCCACAAATCCGGATGAGGTGGTTCCGAGAGTATAACAGTTAAATAAAGAATCCACTCCTATTGCCAAACCGCCTCCGGGAGAGGTCCAGAGAATGGTGGTTCCTGTGGAATCCAGCTTGGAAACACTGCTCCCGATAAAATAAACATTGCCGTTTTTATCCACGGCTAAGTTAGATGCCGAATGAGGAGACTGGTAAACAACATTGCCGGCAGAATCTAATTTTGTAATGGCTGAAGAGGCGAGATACAGGTAACAATCTTTTGAAATAACAAAGTGCGAAATGCCGTAATAAGGCATGCTGCGGATTAAATTGCCATCGGGATCATACTTTAAAATATTACTACCGGTTGAAATGTAATAATTGCCGCTCAAATCGGCTTTAACAAGATTGCCGCCACCACTTTTCTTCCATAAAAGAGTCCCGGTTGAATCAAATTTTGCAATACTATCAGAGTTCAAATAGTAAACATTTTGAAAATAATCTTCTTCGATATACTTAAACTTATTTAAATTAAGCGGTGGTGAGGCTGTCCATCCAATTGCTCCGGGAATGATTTTTCTCAACGCATTATAATGTGAATTTAATCCGTAAAACGCGTTATAATGGCCTGGAAAAGTATAGTGCCAGTCCCCATCCTCGCTTTTTGTTTTTAACTGATTTAGCGTAAAGTCATAACGATTATACTCAGCAAAAGGAGGAAAAGCTAAACAGCAATTTCGATAATTAATTGCATAGTAAGCTCTTCCATGCTCATCAAAACTATAGGAACGGCCGACAGTCCAGTCATAATAATGCATGGAAGGCGAAGATGCCAGCACTCTTGTTTGCTGGATGTACTGGGAAAAAGATTTTTCAAAGGATAAGAATAAGATAAAAAGGAATGTGATTCTTTTAATCATGATGTTAAAATTTTAATTCAAAATTATTTTCTCATTATAAACTTCTTTACCGGTTATTACCTGGATCAAATAAATTCCTTTGGGCTGATTGGTTAAATCAATTTCAACACCCCTGACCTCCCGATAATTCGGGACAAGCTCTGAAGGGGAACCAGGAAATTCATTTTTGTAAATGATTTGACCGGAGACGTTAGTAATGATGATTTGGGAGATTTTTCCGGTGAGAGATCGGATGGTGAATTTTCCTGAAGCAGGATTAGGAAATATTGATATACCTCCGCTGATATCATTTAATTCTTCTTCCTCCCTGCATGGAACCGACACAACAACTCCTGTTGAAAGTTTTGAACATCCATAGCTGTTAAGTTCTTTCACTTTATAAACACCTCCTGTTGTTGCTACATAATTTACAGAAGTTGCCCCGGGAATAGTTGTTCCGTCTTTTTTCCAGCGATAGGTCAATCCTGTACCTGTATTTGCGCTGAGTATAACACTTCCGCCTGCGCAAAATGTTGTGGGTCCCTGCGGAGTAATAGTTGCATCCGGCAAAGGATTAACTGTAACTACCTTACCGGGCACCGTGGTTTTTGAACATCCTGATACAGTATTTGTAACGGCTGCTTTATAAACTCCCCCGATCGATGCAGTATAATTTGATGAAGTAGCTCCCGGAATATCCGTCCCTCCTTTTTTCCATTGGTAAGCTCTGTTATTATAAACGGGAGCATTCAGCACGACACTTCCCCCGGAGCAAAATGTTGTGGGATCGCTTGCTGTAATGCCAGCGGAAGGAAGCCCCTTAACGGTTATTGATTGCACGGTATCCACAATTCCGCATCCCCATGAATCGTAAGTATATGTTATGTTATGAACGCCTGTACCTGCTGAATCAGGATGAAAAAATTTCCCGGTCATGCCGCTTCCTGAAAACACACCACCGGATGGCTGCCCGTTTAAATTAACCGGAGCGTGATCCAGGCACACGGAGGCGGGTAAGTTACTTATATAAGGAGCAACGGGAGCAGAGAATACAATTGTTTTAATTCCTGAAATACCGGTACAGCCGAATATGGTGTCAGTTGTAAACAATACATAATAAGTTTTGTTGTTTGATGAGGTCACATTATAAGTTGTATCAATGGCACCGGGTATATAAATATAGCTCTCATCATAGAAGTCGTAACCATACCATTGATATTTGCAGTTTGGAAGGGTTACAGCAGTTAGTTGTACTGGTGCGCCTCCGGCACAACCATAAAAAGCTCCATTCTTAAATTTACCGTAATTGCTTACCGTAAACGCTGAAGGAGGTGACGTTTGTATTTTAAAAGAACCATTTGCGTTAGGAGTTCCTGTCAGTGAGAAATCTGACACCATCACCCGTGTCCTGTAATTGTTTCCCGGGACCACAGAACCAGGTATAGTGCATGAAATGGGAGAATAATTTCCCTGACCGATAATGGAAGCATTTGCAAAGCTTCCCGAAGAATCACTTAGTTGTACTTTAAACATAGGGTTGAACGGAGGATTGACCGGAAACGAGTTTATAGTAAAAGGACAATCAAATGTGCTCCCGGAACAGGCATTTTGCACTGTGTTTAATGGCATATTACCTGTAAGAATAGTATTTAAAGCCGAAGCCGGATCCTGTGAAATCCTTGCACATAAAAAACTCAGGTATGAATAAATTCCTGCAGGACTATGGTGAAAAGCCGGGGGCAGGAAAATTTCATTTGGCTGAAAATTATCAGTATAGTCTGAGTAATAGGCTACATAGTGAATTCTGTTATTCCTGTCAACGCCCATTTTTTTGTTCTCTACTTCAGCAGTTGAATAATAACTCCAGAGCAGGCTAAACCCGGACACATCGTATTTTTTAACATAGCGTTCAAGCAAAATAAAAATGTTACCGCCTTTATCTATTGTATAATCCACCATGCCGGGATAGGTTCGTGTAAAAATAAAATTCCCTGCGCTGTCCAGTTTATGTATATTGCTTCCTGAACGTATATAGATATTCTCCATACTATCAGTAACCAGCTTATTACTGCCTGCATAAGATCCGGTGGTCCAAATAATATTTCCTGCTGTATCGCACTTTGATAAACTTGTTCCAAGGAGGTAAAAATATTCATTGTCAAAAGAAGTTGCTGTATAACCTCCTCCACCCGGTTTTTGCCATGTAATATTTCCATCAGAATTATACTTATAAATGGTTCCTCCGCCCACGGAAATAAAACCACCGGCCTTATCGGCAGCAGGAGAACTTCCGTAACGCGGAACAGCCCATAAGGGATTTCCCAGCGAGTCAAACTTTACATAAAAATTTCCACCCTGATAAGAAACCGTTTGAGCAGCGTTAAAATGGAAAAGAGAATTGGTATAACCCGCACAAATTGTATTTCCAAAATTATCGGGTTGGGCTTCTGTCATAGCTGCACCATAAGAACTATTCATTATTAAACTCCATCCGCTCCCATTGCTTTTGATGCATTTAAAATGTCCGTTCGGGGGATACCCTTGTGTTCCGATAAGGGTATGTGCATAACGGTTTCCGTATTTATCAACAGAGAAAAAACCGAATGACATGTTCTGGATAGAGTAGGAATTAGTTAAAGACAGGATAAAGCTTTGGTCAAAATACTGAGAAAAACTTTTTATTGTAAAAAACAAAATAATGATGGTGGTGTAAATTTTTTTCATTTATTCATGTTTGATTACCTGCATTAAACTGTAAAATTACTGCCCTTGAACTAACCATTCAATACTCAAAACGGATGATTTTTTGGTTCTTAAATACTGCTGTAATCAGGGTTAAAAATTTTTATTAAAAGTAAAATTTAATCCTGTTCAGCCGGAAAAATGTGACCAATGCATATTTTTCATTGGTGAAAAGTATAAACGAAAAGGTTAAAACCCGGATGCTTGCGGTTTATTTTTTCAACAGGGTTTTAAGCAGGAATTTGAAATGATTAAACCCTTTTTAATTACGTAAAAGAAATAGCAAAACTAAAATGCCCGAAAAGTAAAATTCGCCTAAAAGCTTTTAATGATTTTTACAAAGCTTTGCGCTTTCAGTGAAGCACCGCCAATCAATCCTCCATCTATATCTTTTTGTGAGAAAAGTTCCTTTGCATTTTGCTCGTTGCAGCTTCCGCCATAAAGTATAGAAGCGCTTTCTGCAGCCTGGTAAGAATATTTTTTTGCGATTAGATTCCTGATGAAGGCATGTATTTCCTGCGCCTGGGCGGGACTTGCGGTTACACCTGTGCCGATAGCCCATACAGGCTCATAAGCAATAATGATTTTACGAAAATCCTTTTCATCAAGGAGAAAAACAGATTCATTTAACTGTTGTGCTATCACTTCAAAGTGGTTGTTTGCCTTGCGTTCATCCAGTGTTTCACCACAGCAGAATACGGGAGTGAGATTATTCTGCAAAGCAAGCTTTGTTTTTTCGGCTAAGGCGGCATTCGTTTCATTAAAATAATTTCTTCTTTCAGAATGGCCGATGATCACGTATGTTGCCGCCACCGATTCTATCATCGCTGCGGAAACTTCGCCTGTATATGCACCGGATGCAAACGAAGAACAATTTTGTGCAGCTATGCTGATCCGTTTTTCATCCTGTGTTAAATACCTTGCGATGCCGAGATGTACAAACGGTGGTGCAATAATGATTTTTACATCACCCGTATTTTCATTTTTCAGAAGCTCTGTAATTTCTGTGGTAAGGGTGACTGCTTCCTGGTGGGTGCAGTTCATTTTCCAGTTACCGGCAACTATTTTTTGACGCATGTGTTAAAGTGTAAAGCAAGTCTTCAAAATTATTTTTTTGCAGCAGCGAAGTTAAATTTTTTTTGTTTAACCAATGAAGAATGCCCGGAGGCATCAGCCAGTGGCAGCACGTTAGCATCCTCAACCCACAACCCCCGGAAGTACAATGGAGTCTCCTGGATTAAAATTTTCCATTCGAAATCCTTAAACGTTAGAGGTCTGCATTGATTTGGTGCTGTTCAGTTTCTTTTGCATAAATATTTGCGGGATCATAGCTTGCATAATAATAATCAACGCGATTGTCAAATGTTGAAGGGTATGCATTAGGGGCAAAATTGGCTGTGAAGGATAGAATCTTTGCATTCAGATTAAATTTGTATTTTCCTTTTTGTGCATTGGCAAATGCAGTTTCTACAGCTACGTTGCTTCCTGCACCCGGCATGACGTGTGGAGGAACTCCAGCGTAATTAGCCGTAACAGCATATCTCAGCCAAAGATGCTGCAGTACACCAGGGCGCGGTGCACCGGCCAAAACACGATAATTGGCGATACCCATATTATAGGCAAGAGCGCGCCCGGTAGTTATCTTGGCTTTTTTAGCGGCACCTGGTATCACAGGCGGTACAGTTGCTTTACCTGCAGGATTGATTAATACATCAGTCAAATGACCGGGCGGAATCACATTCCCTGGGGGCATGTTGGCATACGTCCAATACAATACAATATTGCCGAAAACATCCTGCATTTGCACTGCGTTGGCCATCGCATTTTGATATCCCAGAGTGTTTTTTTTTCCATGATTTTTTACGGCATTGATGACTCGTGTTTCAACCTGAGTCAAGTGGGTCGGATTATTGGAAATTCTTGAACCTAAAAAAATATTGTTAGGAGTATTTTGGGTATTTACGGAGTTTTCAAGCCGATGGTTAATCAAATGCATTTTGGTGGAAGCCTGGTTAGCAATTTTATCTCTCACCAAACCGGCCTTCCTTGAAAAACCTATTCTATACAAATCCATATTTACAGGAGTTCCGGGTTTTGAAGCAGTTCCCGGAGCCAAATTTTCACCCGCAGTTTTGATAGAATTAACCGTACCGCAATTGGTATGCGCCCTGAGGGCCCCGGTATTGAATGTATGGATTACATATTTAGTATTGTCATTACCTGCCGCTGTCAAAGTCGGACCCAGAAATGGCACCATTTGGAGCGTTTGGCAGCCGGCAGTTCCATTTGCAAATTGCCGCGGTACATACGGCACCGATTTTTTTGCCTGGGCAAGTCCTTTTTTTCCCAATGCTGCTGCCTGGTTACCTTTTACATCTGCTTCGCGCTCCAGGACCGGATCATCATTCACCTGCACGTTATGTTTCATCTGCATGGTAGCCTGCACTCTTCCCTGTTTTTGCTGTACTACATGCCATGCTTCATGGGGAAGATGTTTTTCCTGCCCGGGCGCCAAATGGATGTCGCTGCCCCGGGCATACGCGAGGGCATTGAGTTGCGCAGGCTCCGCTGAATTGTAATGGACTTTTACATCGTCCATGGCGTAGCCGGAGAGATCTTCCACCCCGGTTTTTATTTGATCAGGCAAACCGGTTTTGTTTCCCGGTTCTGCTTTTGGTTGTTGCAATGAAGGAGCAGAATTGTTACCAGCAGCGGCTTGCAATTGCACAGCATCCGCGGAATCATTTAATTCCTCCCCCCCGGCACCGTTATCATCCTTCTCTTCCTTTTCCGGCCGGGCAGCAGCTTCGGGTTGTGTGTCATCTTTTAACTGGAAAAAGGGGGTACTGCTTTTTTGCCGGTTAGAAAAGAAGCTGGCAGGAGCATTGTTTTTATTTCCCTGCGTTTTATCAGCGTGAGTTTTCATAATATACTGCTGTTAGTTTTTTTAATTACCAATGCTTTAAATTATCTGAACCGGAGCGTTTTGAACGCTGTCGGTATTTTCTGTATTAATTGTTTTCTCGTCCTGTATCTGTACAATCCATCCTTTGGCAAGAATATGACCGGCATTGATTTCAAGTGTTTGCCTCATATAGTTAAGAGCCTGTTCACTATCCTGCAGATAGTAGTGACAAAGTCCCATATTGTAATATACATTTTCCTTTATACCGAAAGTATCAATGGATTTTTTATAATAGAAAAGCGCTTCATTAAAACGTTTTATTTCCTGGAAGAAATTTGCAATCAGCACAAAGGTATCCTGCATGTGAGGAAAATAAAAAAAATTTTCCGCGATAAGATGTACCCCGGCTGCCAATTGTTCGATACAATAGGTCTTCGCAAATGGCAAACTGGCCATAATCACATCGAAAAATTGGTTAAATACCATCGGATCCCATGAAGTCAATTGCATCAGCGCCAAAAGTGTTTCCAGCTTAGCGCGTGGTTTGGTATCGGAAAAATAGTTAAATACTTCGTAGAGGTAACCCGGGTTAAACATGCCGAACGATTGCGCCAGCGCCCGATGTGTTTCAGGCAACCCGGATAAATTTTGCCCGGTAAACAAAGCTGATAAAATGACACCATCCGACTGTCGCTGAAATGAATCACCCCTGGTGTTCTTTGCATAAATACCGAGTGCATGAAAATCAACCATGATGGAGAAACAATCGGTGTGAACTGCGAATCCGTAGATTTCATTATGCACAGGTTCAATGGTTCCCTTATCAGCAATAAGCACCATCATTTCCGGACTGATTTTCCGCAGCCGTTCCAAACAGGAAAATGATCCCGTTGGAAATAATATCATCGTTTCCTGCTGCTGCTCCAGGTAATTTTGCAGAACCTCATTAAGTCCGGGTTCAGGAAAACGGGGGAGTGAAGTTTCCTTATAATGCGCATCTGCATCCAGATCGTTCAATGTAAACGCTAAATTGGGAGTCCCTGATTTTGGAATCCTGATATCTTGTTTAATCTGCAATTCTTTAATTCCATCTTTATTAATGTGGAATGCATCGGCACTGAGGGAATCAAAAAAATAATTTGCTACTACGATCAATGGTTTCCCGGTATGCAGGAAAGAACCATCCCGGAATTGAATACTGTCATCTTTTTCTGCGTTAAAAAGGGCGAACTGTAAAATTCCCTGTTCAATAAATGGTTTAAAAGCCGGATGATTTTCAGCAGCAAGCAGATTTTTGTTCACCAGGTCACTCATGATGTAAACGAATTTTCCGTTGAAACCGAACGGAGAATTTCGCAGCTCCAGCAAATTTTTCAACAAATAAAAACTAAACACACCTGAACCAACACCCAATTCCAAAATATAAAAAGGTTCATCCTCTGCGGATGGACCGGTTGAATTGATGTCCTGGATATAACGCATGATTACCTGGGCATAAGCGTTCGCCAAATAAGGATTGCTCGTGATATAAAAAGGCACTTTTGAATTCCATGCGGCAGGGCCTTCCTCCTGGTAAAACGAACGCTGCGCTTTCCACAAATTTGATTTGGACAAGGAGTCTCTTGAATTTAAATTTTCCATTCGAAATTCTTAAAAGTTAAAGGTCTGCATTGATTTGGTGGTTTTCATTTTCTTTTACATAAATATTTCCTGGATCATAGCTGGCATAATAATAATCCACATCATTCGTAAATGTTGAAGGAAATGCATTAGGGGCAAAATCGAGCTGGAAATCATTAATCTTTTTCAGCAGATTAGCTTTTTGTTTTCCTTTTTTTGTATTTGCAAATGCAGTTTCTACAGCTTCATTGCTTCCTGCACCCGGCCTGACATGCGGGGGAATTCCTCCGTAATTCGCTGTAACCGTATATGTCAGCCAAAGGTGACGAAGTGTACCGGCAGCATTAGCATAAGCGGGAAGACCGATATTATAGGCTAAGGCTTCCCCATCATAATTTGGTTTCTTTTTTTTGGCGGGCGGTTGTCCGCCAGGCAGTGGCGCAAGTGGTGGTGGAGCGGTATCTACAATGCCCCCATTAAAATATACGTCTGTCAAATGTGGAAGTGCGTTCGGATCAGGCATGCCCCCTGCCACTCCATTAGGCCAATACAAGACATTGTTGCCTGCAACATCCTGCACTTGCGCTGCGTTAGCCATTGCATTTTCATATCCTGCATTCTCCTGGGTGCCATGATTTGTTACAGCATTGATGACAGGTGTCTCTACCTGGTTCAGGTGGGTCGGGTTATTGGACATTTGCGTACCCAGAAAAATATTGCGAGGAGTGTTTTGGGTATTTCCGGAGTTTTCCAGCCGATGGTTTATCAAATGCATTTTGGTGGAAGCCTGGTTAACATTTTTGTCTTTCACCAAACCTCCCGGCCTGGAAAAACCTCCTCTGTACGAATTCATTTTTTTGGGATTTCCGGGTTTTGAAGCAGTTCCCGGGGCCAATAGTTCACCTGCTGTAGTTATGGAATTTTGAATACCACAATTGGTATTCGCCCGCATGCCCCCGGGATTGAATGCATGCCCCGGATAAGCGGTATTGTCATTGCCTGCCACCCCCAAAGCCGGACCCAGAAATGGCACCATTTGGAGCGTTTGGCAGCCGGCAGTTCCATTTGCAAATTGCCGAGGTACATACGGCACTGATTTCTTTGCCTGCGCAATTCCTTTTTTTCCCAATGATGCTGCCTCGTTACCTTTTACATCTGCCTCCCGCTCAAGAACCGGATCATCATTCACCTGCACGTTATGTTTCATCTGCATGGTAGGCTGCACCCTTCCCTGTTTTTGCTGTACTACATGCCATGCTTCATGGGGAAGATGTTTTTCCTGCCCGGGCGCCAGGTGGATGTCGCTGCTGCGGGCATAAGCGAGGGCATTGAGTTGCGCAGGCTCCGCTGAATTGTAATGGACTTTTACATCGTCCATCGAATAACCGGAGAGATCTTCCACCCCGGTTTTTATCTGATCAGGCAACCCGGTGTTATTTCCTGTCTCTGCTTTTGGCTGTTGTAATGCAGGCGCAGAATTGTTACCAGCAGCGGTTTGCAATTGCGCAGCATCCGCAGAATCTTTTAATTCCTCCTCCCCGGCATCCTCTCCTGCCATTTCTTCCGTTTCCCGCTGGGCAATAGCTTCGGGTTGCCTGTTATCTTTTGACTGAAAAAAGGGGGTATTACTTTTTTGCCGGTTAGAAAAGAAGCTGGCAGGAGCATTGTTTTTATTTCCCTGCGTTTTATCAGCGTGAGTTTTCATAATATACTGCTGTTAGTTTTTTTAATTGCCAATAACTTTAAATTATGCGAAACGAAATTACTATTTATTTTGGTTTTTGCAACACTTTTACATGAATTGTGAAACTTCCGGAATTTTTAACCGCGACAGCGTTTTGAATGTTGACGGTGTTTTCTATAAACCATGAATACCATTGGGATGTTTGCAGATGAACCGGGTATGTTAAAATAAATTTATTCCCCCGAATTGTTTTGGTACGACCGGTTGATTCGACTATTATTAACCAATAAAAAACTTTTCTATCTTTACTTCCCTCAATAAAATCTCCCATGAAAAAAATCCTTCTCCTCTCCCTTCTTTGTATCACCTTATACTCAGCACCGGCACAGCTCGCTTACACGATTGATTCCACAAGTTTCAGCGCGCTTACGTTAGACGGAGGAGTAGTTGAAATAGAATTTGCAGATATAAACCAGGACCATCACCCTGATATTATTTCCATTGGCGATCATGGAAGCCCTTTCATAAATACCAACCAGCACGGTATTACTGTTTTCTTCGGAAACGGAACCAATACAGGGTGGTCGTTATATCAAACCGGTGATTTTGGTTACGGAGGAATTGCCGCAGGTGATCTCAACAACGACCAGTTGATGGATGTAGCTTACGGTATGCATCACGATTATTCTTCCACCGACTTTGGCGACCAGCTAATTGAAGCCGCTTTGGGTAACGGAACAGGAATGAACTGGACGCCCTGGGATGATTCGCTTGCCACTAACGGTGAAACGTATGGCATGTTCGGCACTGAAGTTGGCGATGTGGATAATGACGGATGGCTGGATATCAGCTCCAATTCATTCGGATGCTGCGCAGGTGTGCATGTCTATAAAAATCTCGGCACGGGAGCATGGGAGCAGACGTTCGGTTTTGTCGGGGGGAATACATCACACTATATGCAGTTCGGGGATTTGAACCATGACGGCAATCTTGATTTTGCAGTTTGCAATCAATACGGAGCGCCTTATTTTGGTGACGGAGCAGGAAATTTTGTTTTAAAGCATAACAACCTGCCTCCTGTGGGCAACTACAGCTATATTGATGTTTCCACAGGCGATATTGATAATGACGGAGACGATGACTTTGCTTTTATTGCAGGCGGTGTGCCATATATATATAAATGGAATGATGCAGCGCAGCAATGGATCAATAGTTCAACAGGGCTTTCCGGAACTTCTATGTATTGTTCACGCCTTGCCGACCTTGATGTGGACGGCAATATGGATTTAGTAACTATTGGCGGACTAGGGTTACAAATATGGAAAGGTAATGGCGGGGTATCGTGGATTAATTTGCTGACGTATCCTCTGCCGGGCTTAACAATAGGCAGGGACCTTACTATTGCTGATGCTGATCATAATGGATACCCTGATATACTTACTATGGCTGATTATAGTACAGGGTTATTCAGCCATATAAACAAATTAAAACTGTTCAAAGAAAATTCAACAGCATCTGCTTTAAATATTACTTCCCTGTTTCCGAAAGGATATGAATGTTTCCCTAACAATGCTGTACGTTTTATCCAATGGGTTTGTGCTGTTCCCGGTAATCATAACTCCACGGTGCGTATTGAACTTTCTACCGCAGGTGCTGCAGGACCCTGGACATTAATTGAAGCTGCTGCACCTAATAACGGAAAATATCAATGGACAGTTCCGTCCGCTGTTTCTTCCTCTGATTGTTTCCTGCGTCTTATTGCTATTGATAGTGTAACGATGATTACCGATACATCCCTGAATGCGAATAAATTTCAAATCGGGATTTGCAATCCTACACTTGATGTTGCGGAAAATTCAGTATTGCAAGATGAGTTAGTTGTTGCTCCCAATCCTTTTCATACCTCGGCAATTTTATTTTCTTCTCTTAAAAATTGTTCTCTTATGATGACCGATATTACAGGAAAAGCAGTGCAGCCGGTTGTAAAAGTGAAACAGTTTCCGTTCACTGTTTCCTGTAATAATCTTGCTCCCGGTGTTTATTTATTACATGTGCAGAAAGAAGACGGAACTTTTAGCCGGATGAAGCTTATGGTTGATTAAAAAAAAATATTAATATCAAGCCTAAGCTCATTCCATCCACGATTTGTAATAACCGTCAATAGTAAGCTTTAAAGCGTCTTCGGTAAGCCAAAGCGGTTTGAAAGTGTCAATCATGACGGCAAGCTCTTTTGTTTCTTTTGCACCAAGGCTTTTTTCAACGGTTCCGGGATGAGGCCCGTGAGGGATACCTCCGGGATGGAGCGTGACCTGCCCTCGCTCTACATTTTTACGGCTCATGAAATCACCATCTACATAATAAAGCACTTCATCCGAATCAATATTGCTATGGTTATACGGAACAGGAATGGACAACGGATGATAATCAAACATGCGCGGTACAAATGAGCACACCACAAAATTATGCGCTTCAAATGTCTGATGTGTCGGAGGAGGCATGTGTATTCTTCCTGTGATGGGTTCAAAATCATGAATGGAAAAAATCCACGGATAGCAATTGCCGTCCCAGCCGATGGCATCAAAAGGATGTGTTGCATATATATAGGGATAAACAATGTTCTGCTTTTTGATCATGACTTTGAATTCGCCTGTTTCATCATGCGTTTGCAGGTTTTGCGGTTTGCGGATGTCGCGTTCACAATAAGGCGCATGTTCTTCGAGTTGCCCGTATTCGTTGCGGTAACGCTTCGGAACTTCGATAGGGCTGAATGAATCCACTACAAGCAGGCGGTTGTTGGCATCGTTGAAATGCAATTGAAAAATTGTTCCGCGCGGGATTACTATATAATCGCCATAGCGGAATTCCATACTTCCGTAAATGGTATGGATGATGCCGCTTCCTTCGTGTACAAAAATCAATTCATCTGCATCGGCATTTTTTAAAAAATAATCTGTTATAGATTTTTTGGGTGCAGCGAAAGAAATATGCAGATCATTATTTACAAGAACCGGCTTTTTACTTTGAATATAATCGTCTTCTGGCGTTGCATTAAATCCGCGAAAGCTCTGGTGTTTCAATGACCGCTGAAAAGCAATCTTTGGCTCGCGTGAAAACGGCTCACCCATTTCTTTGATCATCGTTGGCGGATGGCAATGATAAAGGAGCGAATAGACGTTTGAAAAACCATGCGTGGAAAATAATTCTTCGGCATAC
>DATEMK010000122.1:0-13435 GCA_035275625.1 Bacteroidia bacterium | reverse complement strand
GTTATATAATACTAAAGTATTATTTATGAAATAAAAAAAAGACATCAAATTGTAAATCAACTATACAAATTTTTATTACCATTAATTTTTTCTTTAAAAAACTATACCGATTGAATAAAAAATAACTATACTTTTGTTTTACCGAAGTTAATCCTGATAGTTTCCCCGTCTTTATTATCCGAAAAAAATTAATTATATGAATTCAATTATACTAAGAAAAAAAATAATTCTTCTCTCACTCATAATGATTTCCTTGTGCTTTTTCAACTCTCTTTTTGCTCAGAGCGATAAAGAGCCATTTAGCGTACTGAAAATTGGTATAAAAGGCTACGGAGGTTTTGCAGTAAAAAATGAGTTGAATAAAATGAGTGAAACATGGTTGAAAAATGCAGCCAAAGCAAGTAATATGAACCTGGAAACAGAACCCGCAGGACGTCCAATTAATTTTCAATATGGCTATCAGCCATTCTTTATCATCCGTCCGGTGAGGTTTTTACAAATTGGTATTAAGACTGATTTCGATTTTATTTATAAGATAAAATCTGTTTATAAAAATGACATTGTTCAAGAGGATTATCAAATGAACATTCGCATTAAGTCCTACATGCCCGGAGCTTTTGCATACTTTACTTTTGACAAGATCGAATTAGGAGGTGGAATTTTATATTCATACACCAACGTAAATTTTACAGATGATTTTTTTGGATATTACGATGAATGGAACGGAAAAAATACCGGGTATGAGGTAAGTCTTGGTGTTTCTTCTGCTGAAGAAAAAAAATTCGGCATAACCTCATGTTTCAGGTATCGTGGTTTAAATATCAATAAATTTAAAGATTCATTTAATAGGAACATCACCTATTCGAACACACAAAAAGATTTTTCTCTAAAAATATCCGGCTTCCTCATTGACTTTGGGTTATATTACAAATTTATAAGCATTAAAAAAAATAAACCCAAAGAGGATAACAAAAAAAACAATTAAAACTAAATTAACTCCAGCCTGAAATGAAAACAAAACTACACCTGCTTCGAACCTTAACACTATTCCTGCTTATTGCATTATGCGGTTGCAAAAAAGAAATATTCGAAAAAAAGACACATGACTTTAAAGTAAATTCATTTGTCAGCAACATTAAATGTTACAATGTTACTGCAGAATACAGCGAAGACAATTTACCTGTTGATACAGGATCTTCAAGCAAACCTGATGTGGCAGTGGAATCATGGGTTATCAAAGGAAAAGATATGCTTGTAAGTGTTACCGTTCCACAAGATGCGGAGGAAATTTATTTTGGCGCGGCAAATTCAGCAGCAGATTACGTAGGTCTGCATTTTGAAGGAGAGCACCAAAATTCCGCATCGGGCTATTACCGTCTGTTGCTTGCCAATATCAACAATCCCGATACAGTATCAAACGACTTTATTAATTATTTGCTTGTACTAAGTACTAATGAAAATATTCAGGTTGACGCATTCGATCTCTTTGTTTCTTATAAAACCCTTGCAGGTAAAAGTAATCAACGCGTAATCCCGGTCAATGTTAGGAGCATTGCACCTTATCAGAGAGTATTAAAAGTCGCCTTCCGTCCTCTTACAACCTATTCAAATACCTTAACCATTAATTCGCCCTATGGCACTGCATTTACTTATTCGTATGATAGCAACACGGGTAATTCTACATCATCAGACCCAATGACTAACGATAACCAGTTTAATGTTAATTGGGTAGATCTTGATCCTGTGCCCGGTGTTTATACTATTAATGCAAACGTAATAATTGAAATTATTGGCAGTGGCACTTATTCTGTTGAATTATTTTTTATAATTTATGCCGAAGGTAAAATTAATCAGGTGACCTTGACTCCTCAAATTAATTATGGTGGAGGTTCAACCGCTACGGCAATTGGAATTGTCAGATTTAATTACTTTGTAGAACCTTTAGATGGTCTTCCACCATGTCCATGCACTTATTCACAAGCTTTGGGTTTAATTAATCATAATCCAACATCCAATCCCGAAGGAGATTGGGTGGATTTTGGGCATTCGGCTTTATTAGATAAATATCACTATGGTGCAACACATGAAGTTCGATGGTTTCCTTGTAACGATAATCATTACGGACAACAATGTAATTATGATGCATTAGAAAATTTAATAACAGGCGGATTGGCAGCAGGAACTCCAGATAAACATTCACCTGGCGACTGTGGTGTTCTTACACCATGGGATGGTGGTATACATAATATTAAGGATGTGAAACCATGGGAAAAAGATAACGTTTGGTCAATGTCCTGCTTTAATTATTTAGATAATTGGCCCCCAAATAATCAACTTGGGTGCACAGAAAACAAAATAACTATAATTGATCACTTGAAACCTTTATTAGGAAACATGTCATGCGAAGAAGCTACCATTTTAATAAAAAGCGCAAATGGAAATAATTCAATAGATAGTGATTTAAGAAGTTTTATCTTGACCGGCTCACCAAACAATTTATCTGACCAATTTATGATAGATGCACTTGAATATTGGAAAATTAATATACTATGCTTTAGTAATCCATCAGATACTTGTAAAGTTATTGATAAAGTTATTGATAACTTACAATGAATTTAATTTCTTGACATCTATATTGTTAGCATAAGCATTCCTTAATCATAAAATGTGTTCTTCCATACGCAACAAAACCGTTCAGGAATATGAAAAATTGATTTTGATCGAAGAAACCAACTAACAAATAAAGTTCTGTCTAATTTAATTAAACGTCACTAGAGGAAAGTTCAAACTACACTAATCTCCTATCGCGGATTAAGATTAACTGCATGTTAATGTAATCGTCCTTACGTTAACATTGGGGTGTTATGTCTGTTCAGAGAATCTTAATAACAACTGTTTGAAGCCCACCATCAGGTTAACGCAGTTTAACTATTTGATTTAACGAAAATGTCTTCTATAAGAAGCGATCTTACCCCACCCTTCAAATTCCGCCCGTTTATTTATCTGCTTAAACTTTTTCTCCTTTATGAAATAATAAATTACCGAAATTTCAGTATTGTATAACTCACAAAAATTATTATGGGGTCAAATGAAATGACCGGCTCAATAAACACCTCCTGCTTACTTCACTCTGTCGTGCGTCTACTTTTATGCACTATCCAGAGCGAAAAACACCCCCCTGCGCGTAACATAATGGAGTTTTATAGATTTCATTTTTCATTAGGACTGTGAAATGAAATAAGAAATTGTTTTCGCCTGATGAAAAAACTTTTCACTTTCGATTTCTAAACCAGTCGCAAGAAAATTATCGTGTGTGAGGATATGGATATGCGATGGCGAAGACGCTGAAGGCACACAAACACCGACCATAAGGTTGCTCCATTTTAAACCCGGCAACCGTAAGACCGGGAAAGATATACTGTCCACAGGCTTAATTTAAATTCTATCTTTGCTTTACCTTTATCCAAATACTTCATACAATGATCAACAAAGCAAAAGTGTATATACTATGCGTGTTTGCATTTTTAATTACAGGCGTTTCCAGGGCGCAGGTACAGTTTGAATGGGTAACCGGTATCCCGTGGAAAGACGGGGCATTGCTTACCACAGGTTTTGACGGAGATTTAATGGGAAATATTATTTACCCGTCCACCTTCACTGATACATTTACATACAATTCCATCCTGCATACTGCCATCGGGTCGAGTGATTTAATACTGGCAAAGCTGGATAGTAACGGCATCATCCAGTGGGTGAAAACAGCCGGAGGACCTGATAATGATGTGGTACACCACTCCTGCACCGACAGCCAGGAGAATATTTACATAACAGGCATCTATCGCGATACTGCTTACTTTGACGGAGATACGATAACAACCACGAGTTACCAGGATCAATTTTTTCTCGCAAAATATGACCCGTTCGGAAATGAGCTCTGGGTAAGAACATGCACCGGGTATGCAACAGTGGGGGACCGGGTAAGATGCGACAACAATGATAATGTAATCGTGATAGTTTATTTTATCGGCTCTTTACACTTTGATACAACTTCCATCACATTACCTAACGGCACAGACGCTGGTACATGCCTTATAAAGTTTGACGCCAATGGAAATTTTTTATGGATGAAAGGAGGTAAGAATGTATATTTAGAGGATCTCGGATGCACAGCCCAGAACGATATTATTGCCCATGGTAATTCATTTCTTCCTTCCACCACCTATTGGGGAAACGATAATGAAGGATACATTCCATTTACTCCCTTCGGAAGCACTCTGCGCAACCTGATCACCGTAAAGCTGAATGCAGCAGGCGACCTGTTGTGGAAATTTAATGAAGGCGGAACCGATGATTCGCGGGGTCACCAGGTTCTTGTTTATCCTGACGGTGCTTTCTGCACTGCGGGTACGTTCAAAGGTACGGCAACAATTGCGGGGCAGCAGGTTACAACTACCTTCTACAGCACATGGTTTACCGCTTTTTATGACAGCGCACATGCAGGAAGATGGGTCAAACCGGTGGTGGTTACCCCAGCGGGTACCGGTCATGGCATACAAATATTTAAATCCGGAAACTTAATTCTCACCGATCTCTATTACAGTTCCAGCCCGGTTATAAGCTGCCAGTACAGCGGAATAAACTTTCCTGCAAGCACCGGATATGATGAGTCTGTTAACCTTGGCAGCTGTGATACTGCAGGCAGTTACATGCCCTGGGTCAAGGATACCATGGAGTATCCTTACATCTATTTAACATACGGATTTTATACATCCCCGACCAATGCTACCTATATGCGCGGTACGGTAAACAATGCTTTTATTTTCAACAGCGGAGATACGCTTACGGGTGTCAACCAATATTACGATGCATTTGTGGCGAAACTGGGAAATAACTTTTCCACTTCAGTTAATGCGCTTAACCCTGAAAACGAAGACCTCGCTGTTTTTCCTAACCCCTCTGCTGACTATGTGGTTATAAGCTCCCAAATCCATAAAAAGTTAAATGCATCTGTTTACTCCATTACGGGTGAAAAAATTATGGACACTGTCATTCACGGTTATGGAACTATTACAATGCCTCACAGCTCGGGGATTTATCTTTTAAAAATTGAAGGAGAAAATTTTATTTCCACAAGAAAAATAGTTAAGCAATAAGTAGTTCTCATCTCGGTGTGAACCGGGAAGAAAAATTACTTTTGATTAAAATGACTCCGATTTCTGCATAGTCCCTCCGAAGTGGAGGAAATTATACCGGTACATATGCTCACCCCTCCGGGTTTTTTCATTGAGGCTGATTGCTTTTTTGAAAAAATCATGTAAGTTTGTTTCTGTTAACCATTTAAAAATTCAGCACATGAAAGTATTCAGGATATGTATTGCGGCAGCCGTTTTATTTTTCAGCCGTCCCGCATTTTGCCAGGACACCATTGTGATTACAGAATCAAACCAGGCAGACTGGGCAGCAGGAACCATGGACAGCCTCGTTACATGGTCAGATACGCTGATGCTCGATACGGTGCGCACCTTTCGTTTTGCTTTTACCAATTGCGGGCAAACCGGGAATGCAGGTCCATTGCAGGCAAGTGTTAATTCAGCGTATGCCGGAACTGACCTTGATGGCGCTGTGATAAGCGACAGCGGAATACAGCAATGGGTGACACCCGAAGGAGGCGTGTACCGCATCCTGGCAGCCGGTGCAGGACATAATGCCGATACGTTATACATACGCGGAGCTATCCTGCGTGCTGATTTTGAAATTGCAAAAGCAACCGGTTTAAATATCCTGGTGGGCCAGATGGGAGATTCTCCCCGCGGGGGAAACGGAGGCACATTCGTTACGTATGCTGATACTACACCATTAATAATTGCAGGAGGAGCTGCAGGAATGCGCTCTTATGTTGATGCAGCAAACAGGGGAAGCACTTCCACCAGCGGGCAAAGCGTGAGCGGACCCGGCTGCAGTGCAACGGGAGGCGTTGCAGGGATGGGCGGAGAGGCGCTCGGTGGCGGAGTTTGCAGCGGTGCAGGCGGAGGATTGCTTGGTGACGGGCAGGGATGCGGTGGGGGCAAAGCATTAATTAACGGTGGGACAGGCGGTGCGGCTGCTTACACGGGAGGATTTGGCGGTGGAGGCGGTGTTGACAGCGGATCTTCTCCGGGAGGCGGAGGAGGTTATTCAGGAGGCAGCGTTCATTACACTGGCGGTACTTCATCGTGTGCAGGAGGCGGGGGAAGCTATCTTGCAGCCAATGGCACTAACGTGGCCACCAGTGATGGGTATTACGACAACAGCCCGGTTTTTAACGGTGATTCCATTGCATCATTTAACAACTGGCACATCGGGCACGGAATGGTTGATGCTTCGGCTACACAATACGTTAGCACGGGTGTGCGCACCTCGCCTGTGTATGACATTTCAACACCGTCTTCAATCCATAATTCGTCAACCATTGTGTGGCAGGCCGATACGTTTGCAGGCACAACGTTTACAGTGGAAACACGCTACTCGCTGAACGCAGGCAGCCTGTGGAGCGTATGGGATACAGTTTCCAACGGAAGCCCTGTTGCGGGGTTGCTGCCCGGATTGCTGATGGACAGCGCAAGGTTCCAGGCAAGAATGACGTTTGCCACTACCTCCCTTTTTGCTTCACCGCAGCTATATTCAATTACGGTAGCTATAATTAATGACAGTACTTCTACAGGTGTTATAAATTACCCGCACGGGTTAAATGAAGTGAAAATTTATCCGAATCCTGTTAAAGATAATGTTACAATAAGCTATTTCCTGTTACATCAATCTGCAGTGAGCCTGCGGCTGCATTCCGCCTCAGGGTATGTGATGACATTGCATCCTGAAACCTTGCAGCAGCCAGGGCAACATGTTTCAGATTTCAGTATGAATGACCTTAAGCTTGCTGCCGGAGTGTATTGGATAGAAGTGATTGCCGGAGGTGAGACGGCAAGGGAAAGGCTTGTGCTCTTTTGAGTTTTTAATTCACTTGCCAGGTTACTAAGCCCCCTTTGTACTCGCATTCGCAATGTGGAAGTAAATCTGTTTTTTGAGGTTGCATGTTAAAAAAATATCAACTGTCAAATCCCCGGGAGAATGATTGTGCAGCAAACTCAAAATTGAGCATCTATTTTTTGACACAAGTATTACCCAGGTTAGTTATACTTTGCCATAATTTTGTTTAAAGATGCATTTTAACAATTAAAATAAATAATGCGAATCAAGGCTTGAAACCTGGAACCACATAGGCACATAGATACATAGAAAAAAAACATAGAAATGAAACAATATTTATATGTATCGGCATACAAAACCTATGTGAAACCCTATGTTCCTATCTTCCTATGTGGTTCAAAACAACACTTTATTTTAACCCATGATTCGCATAAATAACTATGAAATGAAAAATACAATTACTGCACTCGTATCCATTTATATATTGTGTGCGGCTCACATTTCAGGCGCCCAATCGTCCTCATTTCAAAAAAGGTTTATCTCCGACCTGTACACCGTGCACGGAACTGCTTCATTTCACGAGCCGGGAGCTTTGCCTGTTTCGGGTGAACAGGTTATTTGCTTCAGCGCACAGATCGGCACACCGGGGAAATTTGATATTGTCCTGCTGAAAATTGATTCCGCAGGTTCAATTCTTAACAGTAAAATACTGACTAAAGATCCGGGGTTCCATGACTGGACGCGTGAGTTCATCAGGCTTGGCAGCAATTATTACATGACAGGTTCATCGCGTGCGTTCGATACTTCAACATTCCATTACGAATCATCCTATCTGCTGAAATTTGATGCTAACCTGGATGTCCTGTCACAGACAAATTATTTTCTACCGGACCGTGAACTGTTTGCGCAGGCCCTCACGGCTACTTCCGATGGTAAAATTTTAATGACCGGTGTAACCTCTTATAATTCTAACTGGCAGTTCTTTTTATTGAAAACCGATACAACAGGTAATGTGACCTGGTTTAAGCAATACCCATTGGGGATTGATGCTAATGTTGTGAGGGAGGTTTCCAATGGCGACATCATGATTGCCGGAAGCATGGCATATAGTTTCCAGTTCATTCAGCCCATGGCATTCCGGTTCGACAGCAATGGCAACCTGCTTTGGGCAAAAAATTATATCTATGCCACCGGGGCGTTCGATTACCAGAACTCCAACCTTGAGTTTGTTCATGATTTCGGGAACGGAAATATTTTACTGGCAGGACGAACCGATTATTCAGGAATTGCAGCACTCGGCTTTATGGATTCGTACGTGCTGATGGTTAACAATGCAGGTGATGTCACCTGGTCAAAAACATTCGGAGCGTTTCAGTCCGACTGGGCTTATGATTATTCCATTTCATCAAATAACGAGCTTGTTATCTGCGGAAGCACAGGTTCGTTTTTCAATTATTCCAATTATGGTTTTGTACAGGTGATGGATACTTCAGGCGCGCTGGTTTCTTCGTATGCTTTTGGCGACACAACCATCCAGGAACAAATAACGCTTACCGGCTTCCGGCAATTGAGCGCAGGCAACTCAATGGTTATAGGTTACAAAACCCACGCAAATTTGTTTAACCTGTATGTCTCTGATTTTTCAGCGACAGGCAGCGGCACATGCCCTGTTTACCCGGTTTCATTCCAGTCAGCTGATGCTTCTTCTTACCCCGTTCAAAGCTTTGTTGCCGTTGCTGATTCTTCTCTAACGCCCTACACGAATAACGATTCATTTAATTTCTATAGCGGTATAAATGATACCGTGTTATGTGCAGGCATTACTTCAGTTGATGAAAACCCGTTTTCTGCCGGGGAGCTTACTGTTTTTCCCAATCCTGCCACTGATCATATTTCCATTGCTTTTTCTCATCTCCCGAAAAGCATTTGCACAGTAAAACTTTCTGATGTTACAGGAAGAGTGATGAAACAAACCACTTTTGCAGAAAAGCAATTCATGCTCGATGTCTCCGCTTACACTTGTGGGATTTATATTCTTCAGCTTTACATTGATGACGAGATCTATTTCGCGCGAATTCTGAAAGAATGACCCCCACTTTGGTTATTCGTTTTCTTTCGTCCGCATTTTATAATGCGGATGGAGGCACCTGATTTTTCGCCATCGTTTGAACTTTTCCTCCCTTATGAAGCCTGAATTATGTTTCTTAAACCATTAACAATTTTGTAATGGCAGGGAAGAAACCTGCACGACTGGTTGTGAAGAAAAATTTGATCTGATGAAACACCCTGAAAAGGAGATCCGGTTGAAAAAAAATAAATATCAAAATTTGTTATTGTCATAGTAATTTATACTTTTACAACTCAATGTTTAAGCAAAACTATAAACCGGCAGTAATTATCTAAACTCAAAACAATATGGTTACTAAATTTACTTCTGTATCGAAAACTTTATTGCTTGCAGCAATAATGATTTCTGCAATGCAAACAACCAAAGCCCAGGTAGTAAAAAACGAAGGCTTTGATAACAATTTTACGGGAACGACCTGGCCCAATACCGAATTGCCATTCGGATGGGTATCCGGAAAAATTGCTCCCAGCACGGATGCGAACAATTATTGGGACCGTGTGAATGCCCCTAATGGAGTTCTTCCTCCATGCACTCCACGGGGCGGCAGTGCCGGAATGATGAGGTTCCGCTCTGCATACATCATGACAGGAGGCGAGCAGGGGTATCTTGTGTCAAGACCGTATGACCTGACTGCACGTGTTACAGCTTCGACAGTAAGCTTTTGGGTTTACCGTGAGGCAACAGCAGGAAACGATAATATTCAGGTGTATGCAAATAACAACCCTGATCCGCTGGTAGGCCCGGCTACGTTATTGCAGGATGTAACAACCGCTTTTTTTAATATTCCCCGTCCTTGCAATACAGCGCCTGTAGATCCTTGCGGGGTTTGGACACAGCACACTTTTAATATACCGGCTGGCGCCCCGTTTAACTCTAACACAGTATATATTATTATAAAAGTAACCGATAATGGAGCAGCAGGCGCAAACGTTTATGTTGACGATTTTTCCATTCAGACTTATCCAAGCAACCAGGTATATACTTCAATAGGTCTTGATTTTCAGAACCTGGCGAATGTAGCCGGACCTCCGGCAAACCAGCCTAATAACTGGATCATAGGATGCAGAGTTACGGTGGCAAATGAAAATGCGCAATGTGCGATAAATTCGTTCACCTTCACTCATAATGGAAGCACACAACCGGCAATTGATATAGCAAATGCCGGAACAGGAGGAGCAGTAAAATTATGGTGGACAGGCGGAACAAATACATTTTCACTTACCAATGCAATCCAGGTTGGAACTTATGGGGGAGCGGCTTTCCCGCAACCAAACTTTCTTATTAACCCTACCATTCCGGCACCTTATAATGGATTGCTAAATGGGAACAACTATTTCTGGCTTACTTATGATATTGCAGCAACAGCTCTAGCGAATCATTATGTGGATGCTGATTTTATATCGGCAAACATTTGCGCTACGGTACAAACATGTGGCGGAGTGGGTTGCGCTCTCACGGGAGCAAGGCTGATAGACGTGGCTTACTGTACACCTTCTTATGTAGTAGGATGCTCCTGGCTGGGCGGATCGTACACAAATAATGATTATGTAAAGAGAGTTATTTGTGCAGGTGACCCTGCCTATCCACCCGGAATTGACAATGACCATACTGAGAACCCGGTGGGATCGTTTCCTGTGGGAGCAGGCATGGGAAGTGTTCCAGACCCCTGCATAACAAGCCCCACTATGCTACAGCTCGGCACGACTTCGCCTTTCAGCGTGCATCCTCCGGATTATACCAAGGTTCCCACACCAAGCGTTCCGAATATGTGCGGACCCGGAAACAGTAGCCGGACGGCAGTGTTCCTTGCAAATGGGGGCACTACTTATCAAATTAGCATTCAGGTAGGAACCTGGTATGGAGCCAACTGTGTTGCAGCCTGGATAGATTTTAATCACGATGGTACATTTAATAATTGGATGGTGCCAGCAGCGGGCGGAGAAAAATTATGCCAGTCAGGATATTTAAATTCATTGCAATGGATGGGACCTGTATCCTTCCTGGTGCCAAATGGAGCTGTTACAGGATATTTCGGACAAACCACACTGCGGGTAAGAGAATGGTATGCCAACCCTAATATGGACCCATGCAACCCGGGTTATTATGGAGAGATTGAAGATTATACCGTAACGCTGAGACCTGATTGCAGCCCGTTATACCCGGGATGGAAAATATGGTTAGGCTATACCGATGACTGGAACGTGAATTCAAACTGGTGCGGTGGAGTTCCCACTATTAATGATAATGCATTGATACCGGGAAAAGGCGCACAGGCATTTAACCGGGGTAACGGTACTTATCACCCTGTCATAAAAACGGTTGCCGGAGTCGGATATAATGCTACCACAAGAAAATTAATTATTTTGAATGATACAGTGGAAGTAAATTCGCCCATAGCAGGTTCTTTAAGAGTTTCTGACTCACTTTCCATAGGAGTTTCCACAGCAGTAAACACCAGCGCACTTATAGTTGATTCATCCTACAATGCCAATGCTGTATTGTCAAACGGTGTAAATATAAATACTACATGGTTGCCATTCAGGCAAAGTTTCAGAGAGCAGAAAGTGCAGCTGATGTATAAGACTAATGAACTGCTGGCACAGGGAATGATTGACGGAGATGTATTTGATGCGATCATTGTTCCAATAAGAGTTCGCAGATCAACGGGACCTTATACAGTAAGCATTAATATGTATTATGCCCAGAATAATGTGACATACCCGGCTTTTGTGAATGTAGGCTTTTCTATGCCAGTTCCTGTAGCACCGGCAAATTGCCTTGCTCCTCAGCAATCAGCTCCCCAATTATTTTATAGCGGACCTGTTAATTTAACCGGTATTCCAGTGAATGGAAGCGGTAATTATACAATACCCTTTAACGGACCTGCACCTATTAAATTTGTTACAGCCGGTAATTATCCGCTGATCATAGAAATTTGCTATTCAGCTGCCGCATCATTGAACGATGATACCTGGCAGACACAAACGGTGGGATACAGATCTATTCTGATGCTGTCTAATTTGGGAGCTTACGCCCCTGCAGCATGCCTGTGGAATAATACAGCGCCCAATGGTACAAATCTGACCTTCAGGCAGGCAGGTGACTTCCGCCCGAACCTCACCTTTATGTTTCATCGTGTATTCCAGAAGTTCCCGATACAGCTGGAAACAAATGGAGCCACCACAGCCAACTGGGCTAACTACGGAAACTTTGTTCCGGCAAACAGCATAGTTACCTTTATGGGAAGCAGTGCGCAGAATATTGCCGGACCCAATCCGACAACATTTGATGAGCTGAAGATAAATCATTCTGGCGTTGGATCCACCAGGCAAATGACAGCTGCCACAGTGAATGATACACTCTGGATGCAAAATGGCAGGCTGTATCTGAATCAATTGACATTAACAATTAAAAACGGAGATAAGGGAGCAATAACAAGGTTAGCACCCAATACCGGGTATTTATACAGCGAAGATTTACCACCGAATTATGGAAGGGTGAACTGGCAGATGGGAGCAAATACAGGCCCTCACGTATTCCCATTCACAAATAACGCTAATCAAAATATTCCTTTTACATATACTCCGACAGCAGGAACCACAGATTTAACGATTGCGACATATTTCCCAACTACAAACCCTGGTCAAATGCTGCCGTTGCCGACCGGTGTAACCACAATTAACCAATATTATAACACTACTGTTACAGATGCCCCTAATCTGGTTAAGCGATACTGGCCAATGACCAATACAGGCACCGGATCAGTTGCAGATCTGAATTTCTCATGGGGAAGTCCTGCAGAACAACCGACAAGCGGGACAGGAACGTATGTTGCTCAGAGATGGGATAATACGGGAACTCCCATACCGGGATACTTATCTGTAGGTCCGGGCTGGTGGCCTCCATTACCCGGAGGACCCGGAACTTCGGTACCTGTTCCGTTTGTGAATAATTTCAACATTGCATGGGTATTAGCTCTTCAACCCAACCCATTACCAATAAGCAGCCTGCTTAATTTTACAGCAAAACCGGAAAAAGATAAAGTAAGGCTGGATTGGACAACTGCATCAGAAACTAATATTGATAAGTTTATTGTTGAAAGAACCACCAACACTTCAGACTTCAATTTCATTGACAGACTGCAAAGCAAAGGACCCAGCACAAGTACGTTGAATTACAGTGCTTATGATTATAATCCTGTAATAGGTATGCAATTTTATCGCCTCACACAAATTGATCTGAATGGCGGTGATACATATTCAAAATTGATTCCTGTTAATTTCGGCAAGGAAGTCAGGTTTGAAATTGTAACTACTGTTAACAATGATGACGGATCATTTGATG
>DATEMK010000121.1:0-17762 GCA_035275625.1 Bacteroidia bacterium | reverse complement strand
CGAAACTTGCACTTTCCACAGTTTTAATTTCTTTGCTCGTTTTTATTCCTGTTTTAAAAAAATACGGAGTGGAGTTTTTAAGTTATGCTGACTGGTTTGATTCACCATTAAGCAAAGCATTATTCCGATGCACAATTGGCATTTGGGGTTTCATCGCATTTACGGATATACTTACTGTATTGATACTATTTATCAGGAAAAAAAGAAAAACAGTAAAAAGGATTTTGATGAATGAGCAAAAGAAAAAGCTTATTCTATTTTGCCTCCTTGTATTGCTGCTGTATTCGATTGCTTACGCATTGGAACCTCATAAAGCTGCTTATCTTATACCGGTGATTCCATTTGTAATTATTTTGTTCCGTTTATTCTTTGGCAAGTTCTTTTTTATCGCCCTTTCATTCTCCGTAATTTTTTCTTCTTTTTTTATTGGCATCAATCTGAATGACAGCCTGCGCGGATCAACTCCTTCTTCATTGAGCTATGATTTTAAAATTGCGGGACCAAATGTGTCTATTGATTTTTTAAGGGGACCTGTAATTGCCGATCTGCATAAGAGAAGAAATAAAATGGAGTTTTCGGAAAATGTGACGGGACAATTAAAAAAAATTACCGAAAAGGCTGTGATCATTTCCGGTTTTTGGATGAATGACATTCTTGCCAAAACTGATTCGCTGCCTTCAAATGTTTTGCTTGTTTATTATAAAGACGAAAATTATTTAAAAGCAAAACAACAGGAAGGATTTGAAATTTATTATTTGCCTGAACAGGATTACTACAATGATTTGTGTTTCAGGAAAAGTTTTACAAAAAATTTTGCAAAACAATTATTTTAATCCTGAAAATTATTTTTGAACCTGTACTAAAGATTCCGGGCTCAGAAAGTTATCTGAAAAATTCTCTGTTTGAATTTCTTCTTTCTTTTCATGATGGAAAATAGTAGACTGAAAAATCAAAATCATAAATACACCGATCGTGATGGAGGAATCTGCAATATTGAATACCGGCCGGAAGAATATAAAATCTTCTCCTCCCCAAAAAGGAAACCATTGTGGAAAATGTCCTTCAATTATTGGAAAATAAAACATATCCACTACTTTTCCATGAAGGAAATTTGCATAACCGCCTTCTGCAGGAAACAAACTTGCCACCTGGTATTCGCTGGATGAAAAAATTTTTCCGTAAAAAATACTGTCAATAATATTCCCCGTTGCACCTGCAAAAATGAGAGACATGCTTATAACAAGCTTTGGATTCGATTTTCTTTTTACTAATGTATAAAGATAAACACCTATTCCAAGCACTGCAAAAATCCGGAACAGGCTCAGAAATAATTTTCCTGCCGGGCCTTCCAGCAGTTCCATCCCGAAAGCCATGCCGTTATTTTCAGTAAAATGAATGATGAACCAGTTTCCTGCTATATGATATTCCTGGCCAATGTACATAGTGGTCTTCACCCAAAATTTGACACACTGGTCAATGAGAAGGATCAGCAGAATTATGAATAATGGCTTTTTCAAGAATGAAAAGAGTTATTATGTTATAAAGTTATTAAGTTATCTTATTACAATTACTCAATAACTTAACAACCCAATAACGTATTTTCTCAGTCGGAGTACTGCTTCATTTTAGCTTCCATACTTTGCGTGGTATGAGGAACAGCACGCAGACGTTCTTTCGGGATGAGCTTTCCTGTAACGCGGCAAATACCATACGTCTTGTTTTCAATTCTCACCAAAGCATTTTCTAACTGCTCGATAAATTTGCGCTGACGCTGTGCCAGCTGGCTGGCTTCTTCCTTGGCAAGTGTATCGGACCCATCTTCAAGCATTTTAAATGTGCTTGCTGTATCATCTGTGCCGTGTTCGTTTGCATTAAGGATAGCGGATTGTAAATTGCCTAATTCTTTTTTTGCATCTTCAAGCTTATGCAAAAGGAGTTCTTTAAATTCTTTCAACTCTTCATCTTTATAACGC
This sequence comes from Bacteroidia bacterium, assembly GCA_035275625.1. GTDB lineage: Bacteria > Bacteroidota > Bacteroidia > AKYH767-A > OLB10 > DATEMK01. The sequence continues at coordinate 15,789 of DATEMK010000121.1, read as the reverse complement.
GACCTTACCGGCATTTCGCTTACAGTTTTATCGGTTATTTTTTTCTTCGGAATTTCTTTCATTCTGGTTTCTTCCCTTACGGGGATTATTGATTTTATTGATTTTATTGATTTTAATTTTTCTTTTTTTTCCACAACACGTTTCGAAGACTTTACTGCTTTTTTTACTGCAATTTTCTTCACCGTTTTCTTCACCACTTTTTTTACAGCTTTCTTTATCAGCTTAGGAGCCTTTGATTTGGAAGATTTTAACTTTCCTGCAGGCGCTTTTTTAACTTTATCCGGCTTCGCTTTTTTGGAAGATTTTGCAGCCTTTGATGGTTTTGACTTTTTTGCCGCTTTGTTACTTTTAACAACCTTCTTGGCTGACTTCTTAGCAGCTTTTACAGTTTTCGCTTTTTTCATAATATTAGGGGGTTAAAGCAGCCAGCAAGAGTAATTCCTTGTTGACCTATGTACTTTTCTTAATGCTTGTTAATGTGCGAATGTTATCATCAACCTCAATAGCAATACTATCTTCATCTTCAAGATTTTCAACAACTTTGAGAGAGGCCGCTAAAATTTCGGTGCAAATATATGTGAAATTATTAGATATGGCTGCGTTAATGGAATCGTGAGCCTTTATGCTTATCTGGATTTTATCAGTCACCTCAAAACCTTTATCCTTGCGGATATTCTGGATCCGGTTCACTAATTCACGGGCAATACCTTCTTCGCGTAGCTGTTCAGTTATTGAAGTGTCAAGTGCGACAGTGATGTTTCCATCCGAAGTAACCTGCCATCCTGGAATATCTTCCGAAAGGATTTCAACGTCTTCAGCAACCAGGTTTATTTTCTGATTTTTTAATTGCAGTTCAAAATTTCCTTCCCGTTCAAACTTTGCGATATCATCGTTTGAAAGACCCGGTATCGCAGCAGCAACATCTTTCATCATAGCGCCCACTTTTTTTCCGAGCACTTTAAAATTCGGTTTGATTTTTTTAACAAGAAGTCCCGATGTATCAGAAATGTATTCCACCTGCTTTACATTTACTTCGGCAAGTATCAGATGTTTTATAGCTTCTACATTTTTTTTGAATGAATTATCAGGAATGGGAAGAAGAATCCTGTTTAACGGTTGTCGTACACGAATATTTACTTTTTTGCGCAATGACAAAACCATTGAAGAAATTTTTTGTGCAAGATCCATTCGTTCTTCAAGCGATTTATCAATAACATCTTCTTCTGCTTTTGTCATCAGCGAAAGATGCACCGAATCCTGTGCAAGAGGAGTGTTATTCTTTTTTGCAAAATCTCTGACTTCATCGCTGAGGTTTCTATACAGCCAATCAGAAAAGAAAGGAGCAACAGGACTCATTAATTGTGCAGTGACCATAAGGCATTCAAACAACGTTTCATACGCTGCTTTTTTGTCTTTCGACATTTCGCTGCGCCAGAATCTTCTTCTTGACAAACGAACATACCAGTTACTTAAATGTGCATCTACAAATTCTTCAATGACACGAGCCGCTTTGGTTGGTTCATAATCATCATAATAACCTGTAACGTCTTTTACAAGTGAATGTAATTTTGAAATAATCCAGCGGTCTAATTCTGCTCTTTCTTTTACAGGAACAATATCCTGCTCATTGATAAAGAAGTTGTCAATGTTTGCATACAACGCAAAGAAGGAATAGGTGTTGTACAATGTTCCGAAAAGTTTTCTTTGTTCATCAGCAATTCCTTCTTCATTGAATTTAAGATTATCCCAGGGTTGCGCATTGCTGATAAGATACCACCGGGTTGCATCTGGTCCGTACTTGCTTATTGTTTCAAAAGGGTCAACAGTATTGCCGAGGCGTTTGCTCATTTTATTCCCGGCTTTGTCAAGCACCAAACCATTGCTCATTACATTTTTGAATGCAACGGAATCAAACAGCATGACTGCAATTACATGAAGCGTGAAAAACCATCCGCGGGTTTGATCAACTCCTTCTGCAATGAAATCGGCAGGGAAAGCCCCACCCCAGCCCTCCCCGAAGGGGAGGGAGTTGCCCCCGCGCATTTTATCATAATCAAGCCCCCATTGCGCATAAGGCATCGCACCGCTGTCAAACCAAACATCAATCAAATCCAGTTCGCGGAACATTTTTTTTCCTGTAACGGAAACCAAAATAATATTGTCAACATAGGGACGGTGCAAATCGAAATCAGTTTTGGAAGCATCCACATGTTCAAGATGAGATTTATCCATGAAACCTGCTGCAATTGATTTCTCAATTTCTTTTTTCAACTCTTCAATAGAGCCGATGCATATTTCTTCTTTCTTGTCTTCTGTTCTCCAGATCGGCAAAGGGATTCCCCAAAAACGCGAGCGTGATAAATTCCAGTCCACAAGATTTTCTAACCAGTTGCCAAAGCGTCCTGTGCCCGTTGATGCAGGCTTCCAGTTAATTGTATTATTAAGTTCAATCAATCTTTCTTTACACGCAGTCGTTTTGATGAACCATGAATCAAGCGGATAATATAAAATTGGTTTATCCGTACGCCAGCAATGCGGGTAGCTGTGCTCGTATTTCTCAACTTTGAATGCTTTATTTTCTTTTTTGAGCTTGATGGCGATGCGTTCATCCACAGAAAGATATTTTTCTCCACCTTGTTTTTTTCTTTCGGCTTCTTTTTCTGCTTCGGTTAAATATTCTGTACGCACATATTCCCTTGCAAAATCGGTTACTTCTTTTACAAACCTTCCCCGCTTGTCAACAAGAGGCGAAGGATTGCCGTTTTCATCTTTTACCATGACGGATGCAATGTTGTTTTCATTGCATACGCGAAAATCATCTGCACCGAATAAAGAAGCGGTGTGAACAATTCCTGTTCCGTCTTCGGTGCTTACAAAATCGCCAAGGATAACTTCAAATGCTTTTCCATTAGGTTGGACGTAAGGCATCAATTGCTCGTACTTTATTCCTTTCAAATCTTTACCGGTAACCTCACCGATAACTTTAAAAGGAATTGCTTTGTCGCCAGATTTATAATCTTCCAATTTCAGCTCAGCATTTTTCTCAGGGAAAAATTTACCTGACAAATCTTTTGCAAGAATAACCGTTAGAGGTTCGAATGTGTAAGGATTAAAAGTCTGAACAAAAACATATTTTATTTTTTCGCCAACAGCAAGAGCACAGTTGCCGGGTAACGTCCAGGGAGTGGTAGTCCAGGCGAGGAAATAAGCCCCACCTAAATCCTCCCCGATGGGGAGGACTTTGTCCCGCTCGGGCAACATGCGAAACTGCGCAACAATAGTAGTATCTTTTATAGGACGATAGGTGCCCGGTTGATTCAGCTCATGAGAGCTTAAGCCTGTTCCTGCTGCCGGAGAATACGGTTGAATGGTATAACCTTTATACAATAATCCTTTCTCATAAAACATTTTCAGCAAATACCAAACGGTCTCTATGTACGAATTTTCAAAAGTGATATACGGATGCTCCAGGTCAACCCAGTAGCCCATTTTTCGGGTAAGGTCATCCCACACGTTTTTGTATTTCATCACTTCCTTCCGGCACTCCTTATTGTATTCTTCAACGGAAATTTTTTTGCCGATGTCTTCTTTGGTAATACCTAAAGTCTTTTCAACGCTTATTTCAATAGGCAATCCGTGCGTATCCCAGCCGCCTTTGCGTTTTACCTGGTAGCCCTGCAATGTTTTGTAACGGCAAAAAAGATCTTTGATGGTGCGCGACATTACGTGATGAATGCCGGGTAACCCATTTGCTGAAGGAGGTCCTTCATAAAAAGTGAACGGAGTTTTTCCTTCACGTATTTCTACGCTTTTTTCAAACGTTTTCTCGGCTTCCCACTTCGCTAAGATTTCTTTAGCGATTGAAGGAAGATCAAACTGTTTGAATTCAGGATATTTTTTGGCACCCATTGCTTTAATAAAAAAGAGTGCAAAGGTACAGAAAAGAGGTATAGGTTTGAAGTTTGATGTTGCTTTTACGAGGTAATCAAACCGTCTCCGGTTTGACTTTACCTTCTCCGTACAGTATGTTCAAAACCACTCCTGCAACTACCATGATCATCCCGAAAATGGAAAACCATCCATACGTTTCGCCAAATAAAAAGTAGCCAAATGCGATGGCATAAATGATCCCGGTGTAAGTGAGGATGGAAACTTTGGAGATTTTTTCCTTTTGCAGAGAGCGTGTCATTGCCATCTGCCCGAGTTGTGTTGACGCCCCGACTAAGAATAAATACAGCCAGTCTAACCCCTGCGGAGTTACCCAGTTAAAAAGCGTGAATCCAAAACCAATGATGGCAGCCATCAATTGAAAATGTAGCACCACCACAAGCGGATGTTCTTTGCCGCTCAGGCTCCGGATCATGTTGTAAGCGAAGGATGAAAAGACCGATGAAAGGATGCCGATACCAAGATAAAACAGCGAAATGCGTGCATCAAACCCTTTGATAAATAACACCCCTGAAAATGAAAGCAGTGAAAACAGCATTTGCAGCGGTGTTATCTTTTCTTTTAATAAAATGGAAGCAATAATAACAGTAAATATGGGTGAAAGGTATTGCACGCTTACTGCCGTACCCAACGGCATGTTCTGTACCGTTAGAAAATACAGGTAAAGTGCGGCAGTGCCGAAAAAGCCACGGAGCAATAACAGTTTTTTATTAGAACCTGATCCTGAAACTTTATGCTGGTACATCCCCGCAAAACAAAATACGGAAGAAACCGTACAGCGAAAAAACACCAGTTCCATTGCCGGAAGGTGGCTTACTTTTTTTACGAACACATTCATGAGCGCAAACCAGAATGCGGCAAGCAGCATCTGGCCTGCGCCTGATTTGTAAGCCTCGAAGCTGCCGAAGCGGGATATTACTTTATTCATGAAGTGCAAAGTAGAAGAAAAACTTTCACTTCATGTTCTCAATATTCTGATACGTGATTTTAAGATCGCCTGCATCATTCATCAAACGAAAAGTTTCTTTTACAGTAAGCTTCTTTCCTTTTACGCTGTATAACAACTCGAGAAATTTGATATTGGAATAATCATCATATTTTTCGGTGGCGCTTACGAATTGATATGACTCAATGGGTCCTATGACTTCTTTGAGGCGGTTGTATTTTTCTATTTTTTTATCAACGGGTTCGCTTTCGTTGAAAGAGGAAATGTAATATTTATCAAGCTCAGAAAAGTTTTCACTTTTTAAATCATTGAGCAGGTTTTCTATAAGTTGTTTTGCTTTTGGCTCGTCAACGGTAAGGCTGCAGGAAGTTATGAGTAATAATATGGCTGATAACAGAACAAGATGTCTTTTCATTTTCACATTCATTTTTAAAAAGAATGTAAAGCTAAGAAAATGAAAAGCAAGAAAAGGATCAGTATAAACAGGTAAACATTTAAGAAATAACCCTTACCTTTAGCTTTTCAAAATCAATCCATGAAAAAAATATTCACAGCTTTTGTTTTTTGTTTTTTGTGTGGTGAATGTTTTTCGCAGGCGGGAGAGTGGATATGGGTTCACGGAGATACTACTGCAGCATACAGTGTTATTTATGGTACACAAGGAATACCAAGTCCTGCGAATTCACCATCTGGAACTTATGAAGGATGCGAATGGACAGATAAGCAAGGTAAGTTTTGGTTTTTTGGAAGTACTTCATATGTCTACGATAATAATCTTTGGAAATATGATCCTTCGGTAAATATGTGGACATGGATGAAGGGTTTAGGATTACAAAATGATACTGGTTCTTACGGAGTTCAGGGTGTACCGTCACCAAATAATAATCCACCATGCAGAGGATTCGGACCCGCATCTTGGGTTGATACAACTGGCAATTTATGGTTGTTCGGAGGTTTTCATTACTTGGGACAATACAATACATTAAATGATTTATGGAGGTATGAAATAAGTACAAATACATGGACTTGGATCAGTGGATCAAATATTCCTAATCAAGCACCAGTTTATGGAACTCAAGGCATACCTTCAATTTTTAATACACCGGGAGCGCGAAATGAAGCTGCATGTACCTGGACGGATGATTTTAATAATCTATGGATGTTTGGTGGTTGTGATCCATTGGGAGAACATTATAATGATTTATGGAAATATAGTATTTTAACCAATGAATGGACATGGATGAAAGGCGCTGATAGTGCTCAAGCCCTTGGAATTTACGGGATACAAGGACAAGCCAATCTGTTAAACACACCGGGTGCCCGATGGTGTTATTCAAACTGGAAAGATTCTAATGGTAATTTGTGGTTGTTTGGTGGAAAACAACAAACTACCTGTGCATATGGAAATTTAAATGATTTGTGGAAATATAATGTTAGCACTAATGAATGGACCTGGATGAAAGGTGCAAATTTTCCATGCGATACGGGGTCGACAGGAATTAAATGTGTTTCAGATAGCAGTAATAATCCTGTCAGCAGATTTGAAAACCGTTCAAATTGGGTAGATAACAATGGAAATTTCTGGATGTTTGGTGGTGCAGCGTTTATTCCTCCTGCTTCAGCAGTACTCTTAAATGATCTGTGGATGTTTAATATGACTGATAACGAATGGATAAGGGTATGGGGCGATACCCTTTCGAGTCAATTTGGAAATTATGGTATAATGGGTGTCTCTTCTCCTTGTAATAAGCCAGGAGGAGCGATGGGTTCAGTTTCATGGTTTGATGCGAATACAAATTCAGCTTATGTTTTTGGTGGTTATCAATATAATACCGGAGGTGGAGGATCCATAAGAAATGAACTATGGAAATATACGATTGATACAGTTTGCTTAGTTCACAATTGTTCATCGGTTGAAATCATTGAGAATAAATCTCCAAAAGAGCTTCTTGTTTTTCCAAATCCAACAAATTCTTCTCTTACCATTTCATTTCAATCCTCCTCAAACCAAACCATCGAATTGCATATATACAACACGTTAGGCAAACAAATTTATTTTTCAAAAGAAGAAATCACAAAAGGAAAATTTGAAAAAGAAATAAATGTGGAGATATGGAGTGAAGGGATTTATTTTTTGCAATTGAAAACTACTGTGGGAAATATAAACAGGAAGATAATTATTAACCATTAAAAAATTAAACGATGAGAAAAATAATCACCTTTTTTATTTTTTGTTTTTTGTTTGGAAAATGTTTTTCGCAGGCGGGTGAGTGGGTATGGCTGAAAGGAGACAGTGTTCCTAACCAGGCAGCAAATTATGGAGTGCAGGGCGTGCCAGGTCCTTCCAACCAACCTCCGGGCATTTATGAACCCTGCGAATGGCGTGATATAAATGGAAATTTTTGGGTATATATATATGCAGATCTGTGGAGATATAATCCTCTCACTAATGAATGGACATGGATGAAAGGACCAGGAACAATTTCCTATCCCGGTAGTTATGGAATAAAAGGAGTTCCTTCACCTTCTAATAATCCACCTGCTCTTTCAACCGGCATTACTTCGTGGACAGATAACCAGGGAAATTTTTGGATGTTTGGAGGGCAAGGTGTAGGCGGGCCATTTAATGCTCTTTGGAAATATGATGTTTCAACGAATGAATGGACATGGATGAAAGGTTCTAATTCCGGTGGACAATGGGGGGTTTATGGAACACAGGGAATTCCCAATACGTTGAATGTGCCGGGTTGCCGTTGGGAATGTGTGGCAGCATGGACTGATGATAACGGAAGTCTTTGGCTTTTTGGAGGTTGGAGTGCCAACCTTTTTAATGATTTATGGAAATATGATATTTCAACAAATGAATGGACATGGATGAAAGGTTCAGATATTCCCAATCAACCCGCAGTTTATGGAACATTGGGAATAGAAGATCCTGCCAATACTCCCGGTTGCCGAATGTCTTATTCGCGATGGAAAGATTCCAATGGTAATCTTTGGTTGTTCGGAGGTTTTTTATATGCTTCAACACCTTATAATGATTTATGGAGATATAATGTTACTTCTAATAAATGGGCATGGATGGGCGGCAGCAATACCGGTGTTGCACCTGAAAATTACGGTGTAAAATGTGTATCTTCGGTCTCAAATATCCCGGGTGCGCGTTACGAATGTCGCTCAACATGGAATGATCAGAAAGGAAATTTCTGGTTATTTGGTGGAGGAACTTATGCAGCCGGAACTGTATGGAATGATTTGTGGAAATACTGTACTGTAACCCACGAATGGACCTGGATAAGCGGTGATACTATTGTAAATCCAACAGGGCATTGGGGAACCCAAGGGGTTTACAGCCCAGCCAATAAACCTAATGGGCGGTTTGGCTCAGTTGGCATGACAGATAATAACGGGTACATTTATTTATTTGGAGGAGTTACTTATACAGGCTTCGGCTATTCTTATAATGATTTGTGGAAATATGCAATAGATACCACCTGTGGAGTATGCCCTAACACAACAAGTATTGCAGAAAATAATCCGCCTAAGGCAGATGAACTTCTTATTTTTCCTAATCCCACAAACTCTTCCCTTACCATTTCATTTTCATCATCAGAAAAACAAAATATCGAATTGCGTCTATACAACACGTTAGGCGAAGTTCAACTTTTCCAAAGTTTCAAAACTTTGGAAAAGTTATTTCAAAAAGAAATAAATGTGGAAAAGATGAGTGGCGGCATTTATTTTTTGCAATTGAAAACTAACGATGGAAATATAAACAGGAAAATAATTATCAGTCATTAAAATTCGACAATGAAAAAAATTCTCCTCATTTTTAATTTTATATTTTTAATTTTTACCTGTCCCGTTTTTTTCGGGAATTCTGCATTCTCACAGGCGGGAATGTGGACATGGATACATGGCGATACCATTCCTGATTCACCAGGCAATTTTGGTATCCAGGGAATTCCAAGCCCGTTAAATACTCCTCCCGGAATATATGAAGCATGTGAATGGACGGATTTGAACGGGAACTTTTGGTTGTTTGGCGGAAACGCTGGTCCGGGTGGCCTGGGCGCTTATGGTGCCCTGTGGAAGTATGAACCATCCATCAACATCTGGACATGGATAAAAGGAAGCTCCATGCTTAATGATACCGGAAGTTATGGATTACAGGGAATCCCATCCGTTACTAATGCGCCTCCTTCGCGAAGTTGGGGCGCTGCTACATGGACTGACCTTAACGGAGATTTTTGGCTTTATGGAGGCACATCTAAATTAGTAGGAACTTCTAGTTTCTGCGGAAGAGGCGATTTATGGAAATATAATATAGCCTCAAATACCTGGACATGGATGCAGGGCTCACCGTCATGCAGTTCTTATCCATATTATGGAACTATCGGGATCCCGTCTCCTTCAAATACACCCGGTTCCAGGAATGAATTCAGTGCAACATGGGTTGACAGCAGTAATAATCTTTGGATGTTCAGCGGCAGAGGCAGCAATGATTTATGGAAATATACTATTTCTTCAAATGAATGGACAATGGTGAAAGGTGATACTTTACCTGCTCAGCCCGCAGTTTACGGAACAATGGGGGTTCCCGATCCATTAAATATTCCGGGAGGGCGTTATCCATATTGTACATGGAAAGATAAAAATGAAAAATTCTGGTTGTTTGGCGGACTTAAAGTTCCTTTCGGCTACAATTTAAATGATATGTGGATGTATGACCCCCTTTCCAATAACTGGACATGGATGAGCGGTACAAATTTGACAAATCAGGCAGCTATAACGGGAGCTTTTTGTGATGCTTCCGCAAACTATATACCTGCTTCACGTTTTGAAAACCGCGCCCGCTGGACAGATGCCTGCGGAAAATTTTGGATGTATGGAGGTTCACATACCAATGACCTTTGGTATTTTAATCCGGTTACACTGGAATGGTCGATGATAAATGGAGATCCCACAAATCAATTTTTTCATAGCGCGATTTATGGAACTATGGGAGTCCCTTCCCCGCTTAACCAGCCCGGCTCCCGTTCAGGTTCTGTAAGCTGGATCAGCAATAATGGAGAATTATATCATTTTGGCGGAACTGATATTTTAGACCGAAGAAACGATTTATGGAAATATGTTCCTGATACAAATTGTGGAGGTTGTAACATGTCAACTTCCATCCGGGAAAACAATACAACAAAAGAGCTTCTTATTTTTCCTAACCCTGCAAACCCTTCTCTTACCATTTCATTTCAATCCTCTTCAAATCAAACCATCGAATTACGTATATACAATACGTTAGGTAAACAAATTTATGTTGAAAAAGAAGAAATCACACAAGGAAAATTTGAAAAGGAAATAAATGTGGAAAAGCTGGGTAGCGGGATTTATTTTTTGCAATTGAAAACTAAAGAAGGAAATATAAACAGGAAAGTAATTATCAATCATTGAAATTCTCACTATGAAAAAAATTCTCCTCATTTTTAATCTTACATTTTTACATTTTACCTGTCCCGTTTTTTGGGGGAATTCTGCATTTTCCCAACCTGGCGAATGGGTATGGATCAAAGGTGATAACATCCCGGAGCAACCCGGAGTTTATGGTGTGCAGGGAGTTTCGAACTCCGCCAATCATCCGCCATCTTTATATGAACCTTGTGAATGGACAGATCTGAATGGTAATTTCTGGATGTTTGGCGGTATAAACAACAGTGGTGTGCATGGTGATCTTTGGAAATATAATCCGGTGACCAATGAATGGACATGGATGAAAGGAACAGCCACGGTCAATGATCCGGGCAACTATGGAGTTATCGGCATTGCGTCTCCGGCTAACAGGCCGCCTGCCCGTGCTGAAGGCGTAGTAACCTGGGTGGATGCTGCAGGAAATCTCTGGCTGTTCGGGGGGATTGTAATTTACCAGAAAAATGATCTTTGGAAATATAATATTTCTACTAATGAATGGACATGGATAAAAGGTCCCGATACAAGCAGCGATCCAGGAGTTTACGGAACCAAAGGAGTGCCCGCCCCCTCCAACAATCCCGCTGCAAGATGGAAAACAGGAGCCGGCTGGACGGACAATTTCGGTGACCTCTGGCTTTTCGGAGGAGCAAGCATTAACAGTGTGTATAATGATTTATGGCGTTATCATATAGCATCCAATGAATGGACCTGGATGAGCGGTGACAGCACCACCGGTGCACCGGGAGTTTACGGTACGTTAGGAGTAGAAGATCCGGCCAACACCCCTTCAGCCAGGACAGCCAATGCGCATTGGAAAGACCCTGCCGGAAATCTCTGGCTGTTCGGAGGCGCAAATATCTCCGGGGCATACAATGACATGTGGCGTTATAACACCGTTACCAATATGTGGGCATGGATAGGTGGTGATATTGCAGGAAATATAACAGGCGTGAACGGAACCAAATGTATATCCGACACGGCAAACATCCCCCGCGGACGTTATGATGACCGGACTGCATGGACAGATCAGCAGGGCAACTTCTGGCTCTTTGGCGGATTCGGTTACGGTGGCACCCGGATAAATGACTTGTGGAAGTATTGTTATGCATCCAACCTGTGGATCTGGCAAAGCGGTGACAGCACATTGAATCCTCCGGGAAACTGGGGAGCGCTGGGAGTTTCAAGCCCCTCTAACATGCCTTCCGGAAGAGGCGGCCCGGTAGGATGGACTGATAACAACGGTCACCTGTATGTATTCGGAGGCTGGGGAGTTCCCGGAAATTACAATGATACCTGGAAATATACGATTGACACTGCTTGCGGAGTGTGTCCTGTAACTACCGGTATAACCGAAATTATTCCTTCGGAAGAGATTTTTGTTTTTCCCAACCCTGTCCGTTCCTCCTTCACCGTTTCATTTACATCATCGGAAAAACAGATTAATGAATTAAGCCTATACAACACGCTTGGCAAACAAATTTATTTTTCAAAAGAAGAAACCACACAAGGAAAATTTGAAAAAGAAATAAATGTGGAAAAACTAAGTGACGGGGTTTATTTTTTGCAATTGAAAACAAAAAATGGAAATACTAACAGGAAGGTTATAATTAATTATTGATATTATTTTGAAAAAAATACTCCTCATTTTTAATTTTGCATTTTTAATTTTTAATTCTGCATTTCCCCAGGCAGGAGAATGGGTGTGGATAAAGGGAGACAGCGTTCCTAACCAACCCGGAAATTTTGGTGTGCAGGGAGTTTCAAGCCCGACAAATAAACCACCTTCTTTGTATGAGCCTTGTGAATGGACGGATTTGAACGGGAATTTTTGGCTGTTCGGAGGGTCTCCTCCTGGCAGCTCTCGTTCTGATCTTTGGAAATATGATCCTTTAACAAACGAATGGACTTGGATGAAAGGAAATAATATTCCAAATGATCCGGGTAATTATGGAACCCTGGGAATTCCTTCACCCGCTAACAATCCTCCTGCGAGAGGTTACGGGGCTACGTCCTGGGTGGATAGTTCAGGTAATTTCTGGATGTTAGGCGGAGCCAATGGAACCGGAGGTAATTTTAGTGATCTATGGAGATATACTATTTCAACCAATGAATGGACGTGGATGAAAGGACCGAATATTACCAACCAGCTGCCGGTTTATGGAATACAGGGTGTTCCCGATCCTGCAAACACCCCGGGGAGTTTTTGCGAATCTTCAACAGCATGGATTGATTACACGACAGGGAATCTTTGGTTTTATGCAGGAGGATATACTAATAATGCCGACTTATGGCAATTTAATATTTCAACCTCGGAATGGACATGGATAAAAGGAGGTCAAATTGCGAATCAACCGCCCATCTATGGAATTAAATCAGCAGAGGATTCAGTAAATACTCCAGGCAAACGACAGTCTTACGCCCATTGGAAAGACAGCAATGGAAAGTTTTGGATGTTTGCGGGCTTCCATATGAAGCTTCATAATGATGTATGGCGGTATAATCCAGTTACCAATAATTGGGCGTGGATAAACGGTGACAGCACTACTACTAATGTGGCCGGTAATTATGGACAAAAATGCGTGGTTTCTTCGTCCAATGTACCCGGCCTTCGATATGAAAATCGCGCTTGCTGGTCAGATCAAAAAGGAGATTTTTTTGTATTCGGAGGAGGCGATACGTTTGGCGGCCATTTGAATGATCTGTGGAAATACTGTATTGCCGCTAACCAATGGGTTTGGGTAAGCGGTGATACCACTTCGGGCGGTGCAGGGAATTGGGGAACTATCGGAGTTTCCAGCCCATTGAATAAGCCAAACGAAAGAATGGGTTCTGTGGGTTGGACTGATAATAATAACCATCTTTATTTATTTGGCGGGGCGTCCAATCCATGGTTTTCTGCCTGGAATGACCTCTGGAAATATTCCATAGACACTACCTGCGGAGTATGCCCCGCTCCAAACAGCACTGAAGAAAATAATCCGCCTAAGACGGATGAACTTCTTGTTTTTCCTAACCCGACAAATTCTTCTCTTACCATTTCATTTTCATCATCCGAAAAACAAACTGTTGAATTACGTATATACAATACGTTAGGCGAAGTTCAACTTTTCCAAAGCTTTGTCCCGATAAATATCGGGATGGAAAAGGGTTTCAGTAAAGAAATAAATGTAGAAAAGCTGGGTGACGGGATTTATTTTTTGCAATTAAAAACAAAAGAGGGGATAGTAAGTAAAAAAGTTGTGGTACAGCATTAAAAGTCATCAACGAATACGAATAGATGCGAATTTACGAATAAAAAATTATGGAATGAAAAAAATAATTACAGCTTTTGTTTTTTGTTTTTTGTGTGGTGAATGTTTTTCGCAGGCGGGGGAATGGGTGTGGATAAAGGGAGACAGCGTTCCTAACCAGCCCGGAAATTTTGGTGTGCAGGGAGTTCCAGGCCCGACAAATAATCCGCCTTCAGTTTATGAACCATGTGAATGGACAGATCTGAACGGGAATTTTTGGTTGTTCGGGGGACTTGATAACACAGGCAATATTTATAATGATCTTTGGAAATATGATCCGCTCACTAATGAATGGACATGGATAAAAGGACCAGGTGTTCCAAATAATCCCGGCAATTATGGAATACAGGGAGTTCCATCACCTGCTAATATTCCTCCTTCACGGAGCTGGGGAGTTCCAACGGGGTCTGATAATCAAGGCAATCTTTGGATGTTCGGAGGTGGCATTCCAGGTGGCGCTCCGTTAAATGACCTTTGGAAATATAATATTTCCGCCAACGAATGGACATGGATGAAAGGATCTGATCTCACTGGTCAAGCAGGAAATTATGGAATCCAGGGAGTACCCTCGCCTTCTAATACTCCCGGAGCCCGGATGGAATGTGCAACCGGATGGACCGATATGGCGGGTGATTTCTGGCTTTTTGGAGGATGGGATATTGCCGGTACTTTTAATGACTTATGGCGTTATAACAGCTTATCTAATGAATGGACGTGGATGAAAGGATCATCTTTGACTAATCAGCCGGGTGTTTATGGAATTATGGGAACTGAGAATTCGTTAAATACCCCGGGTGCACGCATGTCGCATTGCCGCTGGAAAGATAACACCGGGAATTTCTGGCTCCTCGGGGGAACTCCTTTGGGAACTGCTTATAATGATTTATGGCGTTATAACCTCATTACTAATAATTGGGCATGGATGTCAGGGAGCAATGCAGGAGGAGCAACAGGAAATTATGGAACAAAATGTATAGATTCGATAAGCAATTCACCTCAAAGCAGGTTTGAAAACCGTGCTGCATGGACGGATCAATCAGGAGATTTATGGTTTTTTGGCGGCTGGGCTACGGCTAATGATTTATGGAAATATTGCATATCTGCTGATCAATGGGTTTGGATAAGCGGGGACAGCGCCTATTCCACTTTGGGTAATTGGGGAGCTTTAGGGGTTTCAAATCCGGCCAATAAACCAAATTCCAGGGGAGGTTCGGTTGGCTGGACGGATAATGATGGCCATCTTTTTTTATTTGGAGGCGCACCAAACCCCTCAGGTTCCTACAATGACCTCTGGAAATATACCATTGATACTACTTGCGGAGTATGCCCGGTAAGCACTGGCATTAAAGAAAACAATCCGCCTAAGGCAGATGAACTTTTTATTTTCCCTAATCCTGCAAATTCTTCTCTCACCATTTCATTTCTCCAAAGGAATCCATCCGGGCAATCAACCGAAAACCAAAACATCGAATTGCGGATATACAATACGTTAGGCGAAGTTCAACTTTTCCAAAGTTTTATCCCGATCAGTATCGGGATGGAAAAGTTTTTCAGTAAAGAAATAAATGTGGAAAAGCTGAGTGGCGGAATTTATTTTTTGCACGTGAAGATGGAGGAACATGTCATGACCAGGAAAATCGTAGTCCGTTAGCAACTATACTTAAATTATGATTCGTCAGGAATTAACTTTTTACATTTGAACGAAAACGCCCTATGTTGAAATTTGCTTTTTTATTAATTGTTTCATTATTGAGCCAAACAGCTTTTGCTCAAAACTCATCTGCCACTAACAAATCAGGCAAACGGAAACCCGCCAAACCAGCTCCTTCTTATTTAGCGGATTACACCGGGGCAATTGGATGCCGTATTCCAATGGGTCCGCAGAAATTCGAAGAATTTAAATCTTCTGTAAGTATGCAGCTCACTGATGAAAATAAAATTATTATTGCAACCCAAAGTATCTTTTCTTATTGTCTGCTCTGTTCACAGTAAAGGAAATAATGGGTTTAATGGGTTTTGAAGAATTGAAACTTCACTAAAAACTCGCTTATTGCCATATTTATGACATCGGTAATTATGAAACACTGTCAGAAGTTTTTATTTTTCAAAAATCTATTGACGATTTTAATGAATATATAACCG
>DATEMK010000120.1:0-9334 GCA_035275625.1 Bacteroidia bacterium | reverse complement strand
GACAGATTTATTTTTTTTTTTTTTTTTATTTCCTCACCAGCTGAGGCAGAAAAGTCTCTGAATTGTTAAACAGAAACTAACCCACATAATCCCAAAGTTATTTTCCTCCACCCATCTGTCCGCCCTGCTGGTTGTCGTCACCGCCTTCTTTGAGGTCATCGTTTTTAATGCCGCTCTTTTTTGACTGCTTGAATTCCATTTTGCCAAAACGGTAATCGAAACTGAGCCGCACACCGATGAAGTTGATGCGGTTGGTGTTGGTGTAGGTGAAATCGTTGCCGGTGTAAGTGTTTTTGAAGTAGATGTAACGCGAAGCAAAATTATCCAGCCCCAGCCCTATTCCGCCTTTGTCGCCTTTGAATGAGCGCCTCAGACTAAGGTTGTAATAGAAGAAGGAAGTGGATTTTCCCTGCACGCTGTATTTGGGTCCGTTAAAATTTCCGAATGTCTGTACGCCCCATTTTTCATTGAACTTATAGCTGACAAAAAGATTTACATTGTAATTTATTCCGTCATTGGATAATCCAAGAAGCGGGTCAGCGGATTTTACTTTGTAATAGAAAATATTAAAGTTTCCACCGATGATAATTTTTAATTTCCAGATATAGTTGCCGCCTACGCTTGCACCTGTTGAATAATTTTTTCCGATGTTGTCGTAAGTTGTTATATATACATCACTGCTATCAATGAAGCGTACACTTTCAATGGCATTGTTAGTAAAACGGTGATAGAAGGATGTGTTGATGGAACCGAAACCGCGGAAGATGTTATAGCCAAGTTCAAATGCATGACTTTTTTCCGCTTCGAGGTCGGGATTGCCATAAGAGATGTTAAATTTATCGCTGGAATTTACATAAGGATTCAGGTAGTTCATGCTTGGTCGCTGGATACGCTGTGTATAACTCAGCTTAAGGTTATAACGTCCTGCTTTTTTCCAGGAAACAGTTGTGCTTGGAATAAGATTACTGTAGATGCCGTTGAACGGATGATTACT
The DNA here is from genome assembly GCA_035275625.1 of Bacteroidia bacterium. GTDB lineage: Bacteria > Bacteroidota > Bacteroidia > AKYH767-A > OLB10 > DATEMK01. The sequence goes on along the minus strand of DATEMK010000120.1, from coordinate 8,340 downwards.
TTTATCAAACTTTCCATGTACTTCGGTTTGCTCAAAACGCCCGCCTGCTTTGAATCCAAATCTTGATAATGTTAATGCACCTTGCAGATACCCTGAATAAATATCCTGGCTGTAGTCAAACACGTTGCTCCTGTCGGCATCATAAACGAGCTCATAACTGAAGGGGTTGGTGATATAGTAATTGTAATCGCTGGTTACATCGCGCATAATAGTTTTAGCTCCTGTTTCGAGCGAAACTTTTTTGCTGAACGGATGCACATAGTCAGCCTGGAAAGTTATTTCACGGTTCCGGCTTTTGTTGCGGCTGTTTTCAAGCAGCGGATTGAAGATGGTGTCAATGGTGCGGGTCACATCATAATCGGTGTTGCGGTCGTTGTTCGTTAATTGTGCTGCAAGCGTGAATTCACGGTCGGGTTTTTTAAAAGTCCGTTTATAGTTAGCATTGGCATCATAGCTCCAGCCGCCTGTTTTGGTGGAGAAGTCAGAGGAGTAGTTGTAATAATTAATATCGCCAACAGAGAAAGCGTTACCTGTAATGCCGCTCGATTTGTTATTGAAATTATTTAACCGCAGGGAAGTGCTGAAATTATTTTTGCTGCTGAGATCGTAATCGGTTGTCCATTGAATGAAAGGTCCGTAACCGTAGTTTGAATTATCACCGTCCTGCGTTAACGTAGAAAATTCTGTTGTACGAACAGTGCTTAATTTTCCTTTTCCGCGGTAACCGAATCCTCCAACACTCAGCCCGGTTCCAAAACGCTCCTTATGATAATTAGTGCTGATGTATAAATTACTGGAGCGTGTGCCTGCACCGGCATAAATGGCTCCGCTTATGCCTTCAATATTTTTCTTCTTTGTTATAATATTTATAATTCCCCCTGTTCCTTCAGCGTCATACTTGGCGGAAGGGCTGGTGATGACTTCCACTTTTTCAATTTCATCAGCAGGGATCATTTTCATGGCTTCGGCAACGCTGCTTGCCATAACGGATGAAGGTTTGTTGTTGATCAGCACTTTTATATTTTGTGTTCCCTGCAGGGAAACATTTCCGTCAAGGTCAACTGTGACCATCGGAACTTTGCGCAATACATCAGTTGCATTTCCGCCTTTGGAGGTAATATCCTTATCGGCATTATAAACTAATTTGTCAATCTGGCTTTCAACAAGTGGTTTCTGACCTTCAATGACAGCTTCATTCAAAAGCTTTGTATTGGGTTTGAAAAGAATTTTTCCTAATTCAATGTTGTATTTTTTATCACTGATTTCTATTGAATCAAAATCCTGGTTTAAATAACCGATAAAACTAACTGTTACTTTATATGTTCCAGGCTTGATATTTTTTAATTTAAAATTTCCTTTTTCGTCTGTTACCGTTCCGTCAAGCGGTTTCTCACTCCCGGATTTATAAAGGGCAACATTGGCAAGCTCTACAATTTTTTGAGATCCGGAATCAACAACTGAACCTGTAATTTTTCCATCGTAGATCTTATTGTCTTTGCCGCCTCCCATCATTGGCATCTGTGCATTGATGCGATTAAAGGAAAACAGTAAGAATAAAACGGGCAGGAGGCTTTTGAATTTCATAAGGAAATTTTTAAAATCAGAAGTGTAAAAGTAATATTTGTGTCTGAAAGAGGACATAAGAGGATCAAGCCCCACCTAACCTCCCCGGAGGGGAGGGATGGCAAAGCCGTGTGCACCTTCCGGTTAAATGTTTATTAAAGTTATAATGCTTTTATTTCATAAACATTCACTTTGGTGCTGATGCCATTGTAATGTATATTGTATTCAACTGTTGAAAAAACAAAACCTTTGTCTTTTAAAGTTCGAAAAAACTCACGGGTAAATTGCCTGTTTGGTTCGCTCATTAAAATCAAACCTCCCGGCTTTGTCAATTTCTTAAAACTATGCAGCAGGTATTTGAATGAACGTTTTTCGTAAGCAACGTCAGATGCAAGCACAACGTCAGATGCAAAAGATGCGTCAGGCTTTCTCCAGTCGAGAATTTTAAATTGTGCCGCATGATCGTTATTTAATTTCCAATTGTATTCCGCAAACTCAAGGGGTTCTTTAATATAATCGGTGAATGTAATATGGTTGCTGAATTTTCCGGCAACTATTCCGGGTAAGCCCAATCCGCAACCGATCTCAAGAACCTGCATATTTTTCTTAATGACATTTGTTTCTACGATATATTTCGAGAGTGCGATTGCGGAGTGCCAAAGGTCAGCCCAGTAAGGAATGCGTTCATCTTTTACATCCTCATGTTCGCCACCTTTGTTAATTAATTCTAAATACAATTCATCAATATTGGTAACCTTTATTAATTGAAAAGTGAGGTCACCTATTTCAACCAGCTCCTGTTGTGTTTTGTATTTTGCTGACAGTGAATTCATGGGACGAAGCTACATTTTATCCCATTCCCAAATTCCATACTGTGTTTGCTGATCTACTTTATGCCCGCATTGCTTTAAGGTGAGCAAAATGCTTCCGCGATGATGTGCATCATGAGCGATAAAATAACCCATCAGGGGAACCACTCCACGCCTGAATCCTTTCATCCTGCCATCATTTTCAATTCCGCGTTTAAATAAATCTGCAATGGCATTGCCTGATGTTTCCAATGATTTTTTCAAAAGATTCTTGTCATGGGCATCTTCCTTCTCAATCTTTTTTAATCCCTCGGATAAATCTTTTGCGAGTACCTCCAGCCAGCGCATCCTTACATTATGCAGGTGAGCAAACTGTTGAGCAACTGTTCTTCCTCCCCTTGTTGACAAAGTGCAGTTCATCCCCTGGTTGCTGATTGCCTTAATGAGGTAAAGATTGATGCGATTGTTAATAAACCAGGTTTCGATTATTTGGTCTTTCATTTTTAAAATACATTAATGCTGATTCATTTAAACAGCCTTTATTTGAGGGTTTAAAGAAAAAAAGCAAATATCTGAAGTTTTGATAAAGTTAATAACTTAAATCAAAAACCGAAAACTTTTCAACAATCTGCCATGCTTGTATGCAAACAAAGTTAATTTTACCCTTTCAAATTCCAAACCAATGACCAAAGAAGAAACGATTACTTTATTGTCATTGAATGATGCGGCAGAAGCTACCATCATTAAAAAGAAATTAGAAACCGAGGGCATTACCTGCTTTGTGAATAACCAAAAGGGTGCGGTTCCGGCTAAAACTGCTGAAAAGCGCAATATTGATCTGAGGGTTTACCTGAAGGATCTGGACAAGGCGCTGAAGATGATTTCGGAGGATGAGAGGGTATGAAGTTTAAAGTCTAAAGGTTCAGATAAGAATAACTTTAAACTTTAAACTCTTAATGTACTCCCGTCTTTAGCTTGTCTTTAAAAACTTTTCTGAATTTTTCGACTTTGGGCTGAATCACGTAATTACAATAAGGCTCACTTCCGTGAAGATTGAAATATTGCTGGTGATAATCTTCAGCAGGGTAAAAAACATGGAAGGGTGTAATTTCGGTTACAACCGGATCGTTATAAGCCCCTGAAGCATTCAGTTCCTTCTTGTACTTTTCTGCAAACTCCTTTTGATTTTCGTTGTGATAAAATATGGCAGACCGGTATTGCGTGCCGGAATCATTTCCCTGGCGGTTTAAGGTGGTAGGGTCATGAGTTTTCCAGAAAACTTCGAGCAATTCTCCGAAGGATATTTTTTTGGGATCAAAAATGATCTGCAAACATTCAGCATGACCTGTTTCTCCTGTACATACTTCACGGTAGCTGGGATTTTTAACTGATCCGCCCGTATATCCTGAAGTTACTTTTTCCACACCTTCCAGGTCCTGGAAAATGGCTTCTGTACACCAGAAGCAACCGTTTGCAAAGGTTGCAGTATCTGATCCTCCGTTGTTCATTATTTTATCATCCATATTCATTGTTTTAGAATTTTTAATTGGTGGCGGATTCTGACCACACGATGTGAATGCGCTGCATATTAAAACATTTACAAATATTTTTACAAATTTAGTCCTCATATTCATTTTGATAATGCAAAATTAACGTAATAAATCAACGATAGATTGCCGTACAGATCGTATTTGGAAACCCCTTCCCATTCAAATCCGTACGTTTACCCAATTTAACCATACATACGCTGAATATATTTATCTGGATTTCATTAATCTCTTAATTTTGAAGCAGGAAGTAAGCACCGATATTTTTCTCTCAAAAATTTACTTCCCCCCGGTTTAATGAACATCCTTTATGTAACTCCATATTACAAGCCGTCATGGTTTTATGGCGGTCCGCCAAGATGTATTTCTGAACAGGCTGAATACCTCGTAAAACATCATAATTTAAAAATTGATGTCCTTACACTTAACCTCAACGGAACCAAGCCATTATACAACTCACAGGAACCTGTTGTTAAAGATATGGATGGTGTTACAGTTCATTATCTGCCCGTTTCTTCAAATACTCTTGGAAAAGCATATTTTGAATCAAACTTTCTTGATAGCTATATTAACAAGTTTTTGAGCGTTGACCTGATCCATGTGCATACTTTGTTCAATGCTTTTTCGAAAAAAGGGATGCAGTTCGCTTTTAAAAATAATATTCCCTACATCGTAACTCCGCATGGAATGCTGGACACATACAGCCTGACACGGTCGGGCTGGATGAAAAAAATTCACCGCCTTTTATTTGATGATAAGCTGCTGGCGTCTGCGAAAGCAGTTCAGTTTACTACTTCAAATGAATTAAAATCTTCGATTATCCGGATGCCTGTCAGGTATAAGATTATTCCACTCGGATTTGAATTTCCTGAAATGGAATTGCGTCAGAAACCTGCCCCTAACGGAATACTAAAGCTTATTTTTCTCGGACGGATTAACCGGAAAAAAGGAATTGATCTTTTAATTAAAGGCCTGGCAATGCTTGATAAAAATGTAAGTCAGAACATCCGCCTTGACATATATGGCAGTGATGATGATAATTGTAAAAAGGATCTTGAAAATATCATTGCCTCTAATTTTTTAAATACAACTGTTTCTTTTCGCGGAAATCTCTCCCCGGAACATCGCGATGAAAAATTGAAAGAATACCATTGCCTTGTCCTGACCAGCCACCAGGAAAATTTCGGGCTGGTTGTTTCCGAGGCTTTATCCATCGCTTTACCTGTGTATATTTCTGATAAAGTAAATCTTTGTGATTTTGTAATTGAAAATAATTGCGGATGGGTAAGCACGCTTGATGTGGATGATATTGCCGAGGCTCTCCGCGAAATTCATCATACCTCTTCAGGCGAACGTCATGCAAAAGGCATGAATGGGTATGATGCGGTAAGAAAAAACTTTTCGATGAATGAAGTAGCCAAGCAATATGTAAATCTTTACAAAAGCATCGTGAATGACCTTCAGACTGCCTGAAAAACTTTAATTTTGCTTTTCCGTATATCAGTAAAAAAAGTTTCCTCATGGATAGTGTTGACAAAAGAGAACATCTTTCAAGAAAAGATTTCGCAAACGAATATTATAACCATTGCAAGCCGGTGGTTATTAAAGATGCGACCAAGCAATGGAAAGCACATACTGAATGGAGTGCAGAATTTTTTAAACACACCTTTGCCACGCGCAATGTGAAAGTTGGCGGTAAGCAGTATTTGATGAAAGATTATATGGACATAGTAATTGCATCATCAGCCGAAAATCCTTCTCCTTACCTGAATGAAGTAAATATCCCTGATGTTTTTCCTGAGCTGATGCCTGACCTTGTTCCCTATTTTCAGTATTCGTTGCCCGATCGTTTAAAAAGCAAGCTCATTCCACGAAAATGGGGACAGCGTGAAGGGATTGTGGAACTGCTCATTGGCGGAAAAGGAACCTGTTTTCCAGTATTGCATTATGACGGATTTCACATGCACACATTTGTGACCCAGATAAGAGGTGACAAGGAATTTTATTTTATCCCGCCTGATCAGACGAAATATTTATACGTGGAAGGCGCTTACTCTAACAAATCACCTGTGAGCTTTTTTAATCCTGATTATACCAAATACCCGCTTTTTAAAGAGGTAAAACCAACCATGGTGCTGGTAAAAGAAGGCGAAACCATTTACATACCGAGCGGATGGTGGCATACCACACGGATTCTTTCTTTATCTATTGCAGTTTCCATTAACAGCATGAACCGGAATAAATGGAATGATTATGTAAATGATTTTGTTCAGATGGCAGCTAATGGCAACAAATTAAAAAGCGCTGTTTTTAAGACCTATCTTCTCAGTGCAGGAAAACTGATGTCAGTTAGTGAAATGATGGGCGGTAAATAAATTCGTCAGCCAGGTTGTTTCATCCTTTTTTTCTAAAGTCTTAAATATTTCAGGAGTTTTAGTTTTTTCAAAAGCTTTTTTTTAATATTGCTTAAACAACCAAAGTCATGAATACAAAAACACCTCTGAAAATTTTTATAATATGCGCGCTTCTGCCTTTTATTAGTTCCGCACAGCAAAAAATTGTTGTAAACGAAGTGATAAAGGAAATGAGCAAGGGTACGAAAAATGGATATGACGTGATAATACCGGAGGCAATGCTCCGGGAAGTCAAAGCTGATTTTAGCCATTATATAAGAAAGGACAGCAAATCAAGAGCACAGGAAGCCGATGGGGAATTATTCATAATAGGTGCAGTGAATAAAAACATTTTTTCAACGCCATTTAATATTTATGCAAAGCTGCAGGATGCAGATGACGGAGTTAAGATTACAGCATTTTTTACTCCTGACGACACACTCTTTGTTTCGACTGCGGACAATGAAGATCAGTCATCCGCTATAAAAAAATATCTGAAGGAATTTGCTGTTACGCAGTACAAAGACTTTGTGAAAAAAGAACTTGACAGCGAGAAAAGAAAACAAAAGGAACTGGAAAATCAACTGGAAGACCTGGTTAATTCCAAACAAAAATCTGAACGAAATATTAATGAGGCAAAACGAACCATTGAAAACAATAACCGCGATATTGAATCTGTCGCCAAACAGATAACTGCAAAGGAAGATGAAATCATAAAGCAGAAAGGAATGGTGAGCACGTTGAAAGGATCAGGCGGTGAAGAAGAAAAACTGTCTCAGAAAAATCTGAAAAACTTAGAAAACGATAAGAGGAAGCTGGATAAGGACAAAGAAAGTATGGCGAGAGAAAATGATAAAATGAATTCACGCATGGAGGATGAACAGCGGAATATTGAAACAAGCATGAAGCTTCAATTGGAAAAAAATACAGAGATAGAAAAACAGAAAAGTAAAGTGCAGAAGACCGAAGAAAAATTTAACGGGATTTTATGAGAGACTGCATTTTATTTCCAAAACTTTAAATAAGTCATTGAGACATCAATTTACCGGCAATAAATCCTGTTGTCCACGCAGCCTGAAAATTAAACCCTCCTGTAATTGCGTCAATATCTAAAACTTCTCCTGCAAAGTACATTCCACGGCATACGTTGCTTTCCATTGTACTGAAGTTAATATTCTGCAAACTAACGCCTCCGCAAGTGACAAACTCTTCTTTAAACGTGGTTTTTCCCTTTACTTCGTATTCGTCATTTGTCAGCGCATTGATCAGCCTGTTCAGGTTTTCCTTGCTTACATCCGCCCAGTTCAATTGAGGATTTATCCTGCATTTGTGAATCAAAAAGAGCCACAGCCTCGAGGGAATATCAATTGGCTTTGCATTGGAAATTTTCTTTCGTTTTATGTTATGAAATTCTTTTGCGATTTCTGTTCTTAATTCCTGCTCATTCATCCCTCCGTTCCAGCTGATATTTACTTTGAAATGATAATTCATTTCATTCAATATCCTCGCACCCCATGAAGAAAGCTTAAGCACAGCCGGTCCGCTTAATCCCCAGTGAGTTATTAATAAAGGGCCGTCTTGTTTTAGTTTTGTACTTTGAATTTTTACCGTTGCATTTTCAACTGAAACACCCATCAGTTCAGTAGCAGGATTGTTCGGAACATTAAATGTAAATAAGGATGGAACAGGCGCTTCAATGGTGTGGTTTAATTCAGCAAGCCAGCCAAAACCTTCTTTTTTAGACGATCCTCCTGTGGCAACAATAACCTTATTCACATAGATTTCGCTTCCATCTTCAAATCTCAATCTAAAGCCGTCTTCCGCCTGGTTAATTGATTTAATAAAAGAATTTAGCTTGACTTTTATTCCCGTTCTACCAGCTTCTCTTACAAGGCAATCAATTATGGTTTGTGAATTATTTGTAACCGGGAACATCCTGTTGTCCGGTTCTGTTTTCAGTTTTACTCCTCGTGATTCAAACCAGTTAACTGTATCACCAACATTGAAAACTGAAAATGCTTTTTTTAG
>DATEMK010000119.1:0-3593 GCA_035275625.1 Bacteroidia bacterium | reverse complement strand
CAGACATTATAATAACCGAGATAACTGTAAACTGTTTTTACGCAGGCTTGTCCGAGCGCAATGAAAAATAAATTGCTGAATGTAAAGTCCTGTACTGAATCAATAAAAGAATATCCTGTGAGATTTTCAGAAGAAAACCCGCCATAAATTATCCATCCTATTGTAAAAATCACCCCTGACCAGAGCAGCACGCCAATTTTTCCGATTGAATCAATTTTCCTGTATAATAATATGATGAGCAGGATGACAACCGACCCGGAAACAATTTTTCTTTGAATATCATCCAATGGAACTAAATATGAGAAATATTGAGCGAACCCGATTGCACCTGACGCAACCACAAGCGGAGCCTGGATTAATGTTTGCCAAACATAAAGAAATGACATCAGTTTTCCCCATCGCTCTTTGCCATAAGCCTCATTCAAAAAATTGTAACTGCCACCCGCTTTCGGAAATGTTGCTCCCAATTCGCTCCAGATCATTCCATCAATTAAGGAAATCAACGCTCCTGCTACCCACGCAACGATAAAGTGCGGACCGTTCATCAATGAAATTACAAGAGGTAAAGTGATGAACGGGCCGATTCCCACCATATCAATCATATTGATGACCGTGGATTGAAATAAACCTAATTCGCGTTTAAGGCCGTTAGAATTTGACACTCAGTAAAAGTAGTTATTGAAACGGAATTTGAAAAAGCCTGTGTTTTCGATTTTCAGTTCTTACCGAGCGAAATCAAATTAACAAATAAACGATAAGCCCCGGGCACTCCTGCGGGAAGTTCACGAAAAAAAGAAAGACTGGTATAAACAAAATTTCCATTGCCATGTTTAGCCGTAATGATCCCGGTATTCAATGGCTTTTCCCCTTTATCATTACAGCTTATTATGGTTTCATATTTATCACTGATTTCAGAAGGATAATACAAACCTATTTCCTGTATCCAGTTTTCAAAATCTTCACGGGTGATTTTATTAGGAGCATTCATTAAAGGATGATTTGGGCTGGTACATGTTACTGCTGCACCTTCATCCGTTACACGGTCACGGGAAATTTTAAACGGGTAAGGCCCTATATTCACAGGGATATTACTGATAAAATTATTGGTGTTATATTGCACAATTAAATTTCCTCCCTTTTCAATATAGCTCATCAGCTTTTGATAATGATATTGCATGCGTTCGTTTGTATTGTATGCACGCACACCTGTGATGATCGCATCATATTTATTCAGCGAATCATTTTCTATCATGTCATCCGTTAAAAAAGTAACATTGTAACCGATTTGCTGCAGGCATTGAGGCACCGCATCACCGGCACCTTCTATATAGCCGATGCTTTTTCCTTTTTTATTCAGGTCAATTTTAATAAGCTTCGCAGAGGCAGCGGGAAACAGCGTTTGATAAGGTATATGATCATATCTTATTTCTAACAGGCTTTTATCTGAACTGATTTTTTTATCATCAGAAGTAAAAAATGCTGTCACCTCATTGTTGTTGTTTTTCTTTCCAACAGTTTGTTCCGAATTTGGAATGATTTTAATTTCTATTTTTTGTTCCTCTCCTTTCTTGCTTAATGAAACCGGGAAATGATCGGGGTCAAATTTATAAGAAGTGTTTTCGCTGAAACTGATTTTTCCTTTCAAAGAATCTTTTTCTGATCTTAAGGAAAGAAGAATTTTTTTGGGCTTGTTATCAGCAAAAACATATACATGATCAGAGAAATTTAATGTTACCGGAGGCCTTATTTCCAGCGGACGGTATTTTTCTCCCTTCACGGGATCTGTCCATTTATAAACTACCGGAGTGGAAAATTCAACCGGCTGATTATTGAAAGTGAAAACAAATTTTACATTCAAAGCAGGAACATTTTCAGGAGTTCCTATGAGCAATTGATTATTTACTTCATACATGCCTGTTGAATGTTTTTCTTTCAGCCAGTAAGGCGCAGTGCTTTCTAAATTTGCTTTTGTAAGAATTGTTTTTTCAAAGGTTATCAATTCATTTTTATCACACGATTTATTTAAAACAGTATCCGTTTTTTCATCAAAGGAAATTTTATTCAGCGTAACAGGCGAATCAGAATACCTGACTGCAGATAATTTTAATTTCAATGAATCACCTGCAACCACTGAATAATCTGTGGTTCCGGCTTCAAACCATAATCCTGAACAGGAAATAATTAATTGTTCCAGTTCTTTTGCTTTTTGTTTCTTCCAATAATCATTCTTTAAATTTTGAATTTCTTTATATGCTTCAAGAAGTGTTGTCAAAATGAGCCCGGGTTTTTCCGGTTTAAAATCAATGATGGCTTTTTGAATCAGCTTGCTGAATTTTTCTGATCCTGCAATTTTATTATAAGTAAAATCTGTATTGCAATAAATATTCTTACACGCGGTATCACCATCAAGCGGTTTGAAATATTCTATTTGTTTTCCTCTTCCTCTCGGAACTCCAAATCCCTGGCTTTTATGCTGCGAACGGCTTTCTGCGGCAATTTCTCCATACCATTTTCCGAACAACGGATTAAATACTCCTGCATCAAAATGATACTGATCCTCTCGCTGCGTTTTATTGTCACCGAAATTGAAAGTATTCCACCACAGGCTTTTTGCCTTCCAGGTGCCTGTGGATTTTAATTGTTCGGGGAACATCGTTGAATCAGCTGCAGCCTTAAATGCTTCACCTGCAAGTATTGCAGATGCAGTATGCTGCCCGTGCCCGCCTTCACCAGTAGTTGGAAAACGAGCAATGATAATGTCAGGTTTAAAATTGCGGATCACCCAAACCACATCTGCCAATACTTTTTGATGGTCCCAGAATGTAAAAGTTTCCTCCGGATTTTTTGTATAACCAAAATCATTTGCCCGTGTAAAAAATTGCTCTGCACCGTCCATTCTTCTTGCAGCAAGCAATTCCTGTGTTCTGATTAAACCCAATAATTCTCCTTGCTCTTTACCGATCAGGTTTTGCCCGCCATCACCTCTTGTAATTGAAAGATACCCTGTTCTTAATAATTTTTCATTGGCGAAATAAGTAAGCAATCGTGTGTTTTCATCATCAGGATGGGCTGCAACATACAAAACAGAACCAACTGTGTTGAGTTTATTTAATGCCAACTGTATTTCGTTTGAAGAAAGGACTTTTGTGGGTTGCGAAAAAGATTTTTGTAAACAAAATATAACAAAAAATAGTAATAAAAAATTAACTTTGGATTTCATAAAGCTATTAAAGAAGTAAAAATAAAATTTAAAATTATTGCCCGATTTTTTCCACCAGTTCAGCAAGTCTTGTGGAATATCCCATTTCATTATCATACCATCCGACAACTTTTACTGTTTTTCCAAGGACGGAAGCAAGCAATGAATCATAAATACAGGAATGTGTATTACCGATGATGTCAACAGAAACAATAGGGTCTGATGTATATTCAAGAATTCCTTTCATTGTTGTTTCTGATGCCTGTTTAAAAGCTGCATTTATTTTTTCGACATCCGTATCTTTTTTTAAGATGCACGTAATGTCGGTTAACGAACCGTTGATAACGGGTACGCGAATTCCTGCGCCACCGATTTTCCCTTTCAGTCCGGGAAA
>DATEMK010000118.1:0-5220 GCA_035275625.1 Bacteroidia bacterium | reverse complement strand
GGGTTTTTCAAAAGGAATTTATTTTGTTGAAGTGCGTATTGGAAAACAAAAAACAGTGAAGAAAATTATAAAAGAATAAAATGCAGTAAATTCGTGTGCATGGTATGGGTATTCCGATAACAGTTAAATTAAAAGAAATAAAAAAGAATGACTTTGTTCGGTTTAATTATTCCAACCCCACTTTCTTAAGCAAAATATTAAACCTGGGATCAGTATGAAGAACATCTAATTTAGGATCAATCTTCAGGCTGCATAAAGACTCCTCATGCATCAGGTAACTTTTTTCAAGCCATTCAAAAGCTTTATCATTTTCGCCAAGAGTGGCATATATTAAAGCCATTCCGCGGTAATCGTTTCCGCTCAGGGCGGTGCCTGCTTCCACCTCGTTAATTATTTTTTCAGCATCTTTTTTCCGTCCTGCAGCAGCATAGATCTGGGCGAGGGCAACATCCGTTTTCACCTTGTTCCCGATACAATCACCCCAGTGTTTGTTTTCCTCAATAGCCCTGTCAAACATTCCTTTGCCGAGGTAAGCCAGAGAGATAAGACGGTATGACGGGGAAAATTCGGGATCCAGCTCGAGCGTTTTCAGTGCAATGTCTATGGCTTCATCATATTGCCGGTTATAGTAATAAAATATTCCCTTGTCCTTTAATATTCCCTGCGAAAGCGGGTCCAGGTCAACCGCAAGTGATATTTCCCTGAAGGCTTCTGACATGCGGCCTGAAAACAACAGCAGCTCAGCATACCAGTGATGCCCTGTTGCATAGTTCGGGTCCAGTTCAATCCCCAGCTTAAACTCTTTCTCTGCATTGATCCAATCCCACTCATTTAACATCAGCGAAATAGCAAGCGAGATGTGGGCTTCAGCAAGACGGTTGTCCAATTCCAACGCCTTGTCTATTGCTGACTTCATTTTCGAAAGCAGCTCTCTCCGCGAAATATTTGTGTATTCACCCATCAGGCCGTATGTGTCGGCAAGGCCGGCCCATGCCAATGCATAGCCTGCATCAACCTCTATTGCCTTTTCAAAAAAGCGTATAGCAGTTTTCAGTCCTTCTTCATTTCTTTTTTTCCAGAAGTAGCGCCCCTTTAAATAAAGCTGGTAAGCTTCTGTATTATCTGTATAACGTTTCTTAAGCTTTGCTTTTTGATCCTGTGTAAGATGCATTCGCAGAGCGTCCACAATTTTTGCCGACACTTTTTCCTGTATATCAAAAATATCATCTATGGTTCCGCTATAGTTCTCTGCCCATAAATGCATGTCCCTGTCAGCGTCTATGAACTGGGCAGTGATCCGGAGATTAGCTCCATGTTTTCTCACACTTCCTTCCATGATATAACCTGCCCCGGTTTCGATGCCTATTTTTTTAATATCCTTATTGGTGTTTTTGTATTGCATAGAGGTTGTCCTGGAGACCACTTTCATTTCTTTCAGCCTCGATAAACCTGAAATAAGCTCTTCCGTGAGACCATCGCTGAAATATTCCTGTTCCGCATCATTGCTCATATTCACAAACGGAAGTACCAGGATGTTTTTTTTCAGGACTTTTTCACCCTTGCCTTTAAGTTCGGAAGCACCGGGAATTACTATACCGGGATTGCTGACCGCAAATATTTCTACATTGTCTTTTACATTTTTCAATGCATACTTTCCCAGTGAAACGGTTTGAATCTCCCTGTGGTTTTTTATATCTTCCTGCACCCTGCCTGAAATAAAAATACTTCCGGGCACGGCAAAGGATTCCATTCTTGATGCAATATTTACACTGTCGCCATAAATAGTATTTTCATCCTGCATTACATCTCCTGTATGCATGCCGATGCGTACAGGAACCACCGGGGTAACCAGCATATCGAGCTGCAGCGCAAGAGCGGCTCTCACTGCTTCAAGCGTACTGGGAAAACTGCACATGGCGCCATCACCTTTGAATTCCCAGATACGTCCGCCATGCCTGGCCACTTCTTCTTCCAGCTTTTTTTGCAACTTATCGCGGAGCTGCAGGGTTAATGTTTCATTTTCCTGCATCATAGCGGTGTACCCGGAAATATCAATGAACATAATTGCAGCAAGCTGACGGGTGGATGACATAAAAAAATTTACGATTTATACTTAATCAAATTTATTACAGGCACATTGTTTCAAATTTAAGAAAAATTAAACGCCCGGAATCCAACAGAAAATTGCTATTATTTAAACGGGTTGCCAAAATCAAAAATTCTCCAGAAAGATCTTTTCTTTTTTTTGTGATTACTGTAAATTGTTCTGGCAACTCTGACCAACTGGTATTTTTCGTTTTGGAGAAGGATGGATACAGCATGCTGGTTTCCTTCTGATGCATCACAAAAAGCGGCAAGATCAGTATAGCCATATTTCAACAGCCACAATTTGGCTTTGCTGTTATGATTCGCTGCATCAATGCATGCAGCAAGGTGGAGGAAGCCGTTACTCTTCAGCCATTGAAATGATTGCTCTATATTTTCGTAAGCATCCCAAAACTCTGCAAGCTCCCTGAAATTATTTTCTTCGAGCCACCTGCGCGCATCATCATTGCCGCTGATGTAATCGCACCATTTTTCTATAGCTATTTCAGGATAATCCCTCATGATTATTTTCTTTCGAAAAGCCTTTAATATAACAAGGCAAAAATGTGCTTTATTGTTAACAATTGCAAGTTCTCATTGCGGATATATCCTGCCGGGCAATCCATATTCTTCGCACAATTGTTTGGTCTTTTTATAAAATGCATTTTGATAATACTGTGGCATTTGAAAGGAGGAAGAAAAAAATTTCTGATACTTCTCAAGCAAATGCGGGTAATGTTTTTCGATTGCTTTAAACACAAGTGTTTTACTGTCGGAAGAATTATTTCCGAATAAAGTAAGCGATGCAGGAAAAATATATTTCACACCGGTTTGTTTAAACGTGCTGAACATTTTATGGAGATTTTCTCCCGTATCTGTAATGTAAGGGAGCAGCGGCATTAAGCTGACCCCGCTTAAAAAGCCATTCTGCAGAGTTGTTTCGAGAGCCTGTAATCTTTTATCGGGTTGTGTCGCACCGGGTTCAAAAATTTTAGCAACAGCATTATCTGTTGTTGAAAACGAAAAGGTGATGAATACTTTTTGCGAAAGCTTTCCTTCCAGGTCAGCAGGTAAAATTGCCTGCTTGTTAATTTCTTTGAGCAAATCAAAATCGCGGATTACTAAATCTGACTTGGTAATTACGTGAAGCGGGAACCGGTATTTTAAAATCACTTCAAGAATTCTCCTGGTCAACCCCAGCTCTTTTTCGATCTGAAGATAAGGATCGGTAGCGGATGAAAGCACGATGATCCCGTATTGATTTTTTTTTGCTTTGTTGTGTAATTGCTTTTCTAAAATCTCAACAGAATTTGTTTTCACCGATAATTTTTCCGCCATGTTTTCACCATACTTGCTTCCGCGGATATAGCAATAGAGGCAATTGAAAGAACAGCCGCTGTAGGGATTGATGGTGTAATCATCCAGGAACCATGAATCCCTGCGTTTGGTTTTATTGAGCAGTGATTTAACAATAATATTTTGCGGCATAACGGGATAACCTTATAAAAAACTTTCCCGGAAAATTCAGCAATTTTTATCAATGAGAAAAATAATTCTATTTTTTTATTGAATCGTTCAAAACCAAGGTCTGCGAATGAGTTTCAACACGAAGCGGGCCACGGCTGAATTTATCTGAAGAAATCTTCCTTTTTGGTTTCACTGCATTTGCTTTAATAGGTACTGTAGCAAATGAATCAATGACATGAACCAATGATGGTAGTGGAGGTTTTGCCACGTTATGTTCAGTAACAAGAGCTTTCGCTGAATCATTTTCAATTTCTTCTTCAGCAACCACATCGTCTAATGCTGCGCGTGAAAATTCTTCGAGCTTTATTTCCCGTTCAGGAGTTTTTTTAGTTTTTTGTTTTTGTGCTTTTTCATTTGTTGCAACAGTAATAGTGCGCGGTTCGCTTACAAAATTGAATTTCGCTTCAGCGGGCGCAGGCTCAGTTTTAGTTGTTGTCACACCCGGTACTTCCACGTTTGGTGTATCATGATAAAGTCCTGTAAGATCTCCATGATTCTTTGAGATCATAAAATCAACTGCTCCATAGAGCAGGGCAGCGCACATGAGCGCAGCGCTTGTAATGATGAATCGTTTCATAGCTTTTAAGATTTAAATGACAATGTTTGCAAATAAGATTTACTTCTTTTCCAGATAAGATACTCTGCCGCAAGAATATTCCCAACCACACTGATCCAAAGCGATATTTCATAATTCTCAAGATGGCCCCAGCCGATGTAGAAAAAGAAAAGATGATACAGGCGGAAGGTAACAGCCGTCATTGCCATGCAATAAGAGCGTATCATCCAGAATTTATGTGCGAGCACATTTTTTTCCAGGATCATTTGCAATCCTTTCACAGTGGCAAAAAACCAGTACACTGCCATAAACATAAAAAGCGCCCGCTCCCAATAGCTTCCTTTTGCGAAAAACGACATGTACAAACCGGTTGGTGCGCCAATAAGCATTACAACAGCCACATAAATTCTTCCCGACCATACATGGATCGCTTTTCTTTTTTTCAGAATGTATCCAGAAAATTGCACAAGCGCTGCCGTTATGCAAAACATCCCCGCAAAAATGTGCGCGTAAAAACACCACTTGTAAACAGGTTTTGCAAACAGTACCGCACGCTCCTCTATAAAGCTGAAGCTCTCACTGAACGAAAAATAAGGAAGTGTGTTTTTTACCAGCAATAAGCTGAAAAAAATAACCGGCAACCAGAAAAGCAACTGCCCTGTGAAGTTCAGGGACCGCTGCAATGTGTGCTGACGGGAATTATACATTTGCAATTTAGCTTTAGCTTTATTGCTAACGTCATCCTCCTGAAATTTATTGAATACGAAAAGTTAATGTTTGGTTAAACAATTGTAAAAAAACAAAAAAAGCTATGGTTGTAAAAAATAAAAACCTGCAAACTTTTAACGCAATCCGGCTTTTTAATTTGCTTCCACTAATTTTTTAATCTGCTCCAAAATAGGGTTCCACCCTTCGCCCCCGTTGTAAGCCTCGTTATATCTTCTTTCACCGTCAGCAACTGTTGCATAATTACCTTGTGTTACAGTAAAAATGGTTTGCCCGTTTTTCTCTGACAAACTATAAGTGACCGTCAGATAATTTTCAGGGACGTC
>DATEMK010000117.1:0-5494 GCA_035275625.1 Bacteroidia bacterium | reverse complement strand
TTTCTGCGGCCTATTATTGATAATTTTTATTATCTCAAAGAAACCTCTCCTTTTCTTTCCCCTTTATACATTGTTGGTGCATTGACTCCATTTTTTATTATGTACAGCATTTACAAAAACAAAAAACCTTACCGCTCCAATATTGACACTTTGTTTAAGATATGGGGATTTATAATTCTTGTTGGTATTATTATGATGGGGACGTATGATTTATTCAGTATAAATTACTGGGACACTATTTTAAAAATTTCTTTCCCGGTGTATTTATATTTTTTTACAAGATATTTTATCCGCAGCCGTCAAGACTTAGAAGGAATTCTCCAAACTTTTTTATACAGTTCAGTCTTTATAGTTGGAATTTTTTTATACGAAATAATTGCTCATCCTATAGCTATAGGATATTCCCGCGGTCAGGAAAGGTTGCAGGGAAGCTATGCTGATTTATTTAATTATGCAACGTATGCTTCACTTTGCACGCTGATCTGTTTTTATTTTCTTTTAAAATCCGGTTCTAATGTGTCTTTAACAAAACGAGTATGGTTAGTTGCAATAACTTTAGTTATATCAGTTTCTATGTTGATTAAAATGAGCCATGTTGCAAGCTACATAGTTTTTTTGAGCCTGAATATTCTTTATTTGCTGGTGGCATTTAAAAAAAATGCTGCAGGAGCTTTGATCTTTGTTTCAATTTTTGCACTGGCAGGATATATGTATGGAAAGGAAACAATTGACCGGAGATTTATGCCA
The DNA here is from genome assembly GCA_035275625.1 of Bacteroidia bacterium. Taxonomy (GTDB): domain Bacteria; phylum Bacteroidota; class Bacteroidia; order AKYH767-A; family OLB10; genus DATEMK01. Next base: position 4,747 of record DATEMK010000117.1, on the reverse strand, counting down.
TTGATTGAATCCGATATAAGTGTTTACGAAGGGGAAAGTGATCAGGCGCATTTGCTGCACGGACGTTATGGCCGTTGGGAAAGGTATTTGGATGTTTTTAATAACAGCTCTTCTTTTATACAGCTCTTCGGCTTTCCTGTTGGTGTACCCAAACCATATTTATATATTAAAGTTGCTCCTCACAATGATTACATCCGGATATTATTTTGTACCGGCTATGTCGGGTTGGTTTTTTACCTGATGATTCTTTTTAACATTTTTCAGAGAGTTATCGTAACAAAAATAGATATCCTTTATTTAGGATTAGGCAGCCTGGCAAGTCTTGCACTATACTCCATCTCCACTGTTCCTACCATTTACATTTCCTTTCAATATATCATAATGAGCGTTTTTGCCTATTTTGCAATCCCGGCAAAAGCTCGCAGGCTCCAGGAAAATGCCTCTCAGCATAAAGGAGTCATGTAATTTATATTTAAATTTCCATCCTCTTCCATTTATAAACCAATTGATTCAGCCCGCCTTCCAATCTGGAAAGAAAAAAGTTAAAATTATTTTTCGAAAACAAAAACCTGGTTTTTAAATAGAGTTCAGAATTGTTGAGGGTGCCAACAATTTTATACCATTTCCAGACATCTTTCTTGTTTTTGATAAGATATTTCGCTCCCACACCAATAGTGCCTATGCCCCACGTGTTAGCAAATGCATAATGAAACGCCTCGGAACCAAGTATCATATCAAAATTAGTATCATCCGTTTTTTCAAATGAACCCTCACTGAGGGAAATTTTGAGAGTAATTTCCAAATCTGAAATTTTTATAATCAATGGCTTTAGTTTGTTCATTATCCATTTCGGATACTTTTCTTTAAGCTGATTATAGCGGCTTTCAAAAACATTTTTCAATTTTTCGTATTCAATGATTGCAGGTTTTCGATATTCCAGCTGATCTAAGTTTTGATATATTTCCTTAAACTTTGCCAGTGCCATTTCTGAATTATATTCCGTATTCGAAATATAAGTGTCACCCGGGTACAATATAGCGGTCTTCAGATGATGCTGTTCAAAAATTTTTTTTACATCTTCCGGAGTATTCATGAAATTATTTACATAGCGGTTGTCTTCATCGGAAAAATATATAAAGCTCGCAATTGGAATAGTAATGTCTGCGTTTAAGTCCTTATGATTTTGAACCATATTTTCCAATATGATGTTTGCCTTATTTCTTAAATGAGTTGCGTAATCAAAATGACCCCTGTAACCTGCAACCGAAAATTGGTTAAGTATCAGGTTGACCTTTCCCAGGTCTTTAAAAAAAATTTTACAATCTTTTGAATTGGCTTCACAATCGTTGAGGTTTAACATGGTATAACCATTATTCATAACTGCGAGTGATGAATCCGGGGTGGGTCCTATCTGGCAGCAGTGAACTTTTGTTTGCGGGGTAATGGAAACAATTTTACGATGCGGTAATAACTGAATATTTTTAAAGCCTAATTTTTTAAAAGCTTCAGGCATTTTATTGGAATTATTTTTTTGAAACAATAAAGTAATTCTTTCTTTAAAGCTGGCGGGCATAGATTTTAAAGTAGGAAAATGGAAGTGATCAGGATGTTCGTGTGATATCCACACAAAATCAATATCCTCATAAATTTCATTCCTCCAATGTGCCCGGGGCAACAGGCTCCAGGATTCCATAAATGCTTTGCCAAACAGCCAGGGATCTGTCCATATCTTGCAATCTGAAGTTTCAATGATAACGGATGCGTGAGAAACAAGTGTAATTTTCATCTCGGGGGTATAAATAAAATTTTAAATATTGACACAAAGTTAATTGTTAAAATTCTATTCTTAAAACCTGTTGGTCATTACAGCGATGAAAAGCCGGTGCATTGATAGAAATAATTTATTTTTGCAGTTTCATGAAGAGTTAAGCACTAAGAATTGAAGCCGTAGAAATTACCTGGCCACCTCTATCCTCCTCGATAAATTAAAAAAAAAATCAAAATTTTATCCATTCTTATTTTAATTATTAAACTGATAACAATTCCTTTTCAACAACATTTAAAATACTATTCAATTAAAAAAGAATGGAACAATTAACTCAAAATTTAAAAGATGGTACAATGCAATTGCTGGAAGTGCCTTTTCCCGCACTTTCAAAAGGATGCGTATTGGTTCGTAATCATTATTCCCTGATCAGTGCAGGAACAGAAGGTAAAAGTGTAAAAGATGCCCGTTTAAGCTATATTGGTAAGGCAAAAGCCCGGAGTGATGAATTAAAAAAAGTCATTGACGCAGCAAAAACTCACGGTTGGCTCAATACTTATAACATGGTGATGAATAAGCTGGAAGCCCCATCATCACTCGGTTACAGTTGTGCGGGCGAAATAATTGATGTGGCGCAGGACGTAAATGAATTTGTAATCGGGGATCTGGTTGCCTGCGGAGGAAACAGCGCTGCTCATTCAGAAGTAGTGGCTGTTCAAAAAAATCTTTGTGTGAAAATTGATCCTAAAGTTGATTTAAAGCATGCCTGTTTCACTACCATTGGTGCAATTGCTTTACAGGGGATCCGGCAGGCAGATTTGAGGCTCGGTGAAAACTGCGTAGTGATTGGTTTAGGATTAGTCGGACAGCTTACCTTGCAAATGCTTAATGCAAGCGGAGTAAAAATAATTGGAATTGATATTGATAAAAACCAGGTGCAATTAGCCCGGAATAATTTTGCCGATCTTGCTTTGGACAGGGGAACAGAAGGTATTGAAAAAATCATCAATGAATTTACGGGCGGTTACGGAACAGATGCGGTGATCATTACAGCAGGGACTTCATCACTCGATCCCGTTGATCTTGCAGGAGAATTATGCCGGAAAAAAGGAAAGGTTGTTATTGTTGGCGCAGTGCCTACTGGTTTCAAGAGATCAAATTATTTTAAAAAAGAGCTTGATTTAAGAATGTCATGTTCGTATGGTCCGGGGCGTTATGACCTGGAGTATGAAGAAAAAAACTTAGATTACCCCATTGGTTATGTACGCTGGACGGAGAACCGCAACATGCAGGCATTTGCAGAATTACTGAAAGAAAATAAATTAAACCTTGATCCGCTGATCACTCATGCATTTGATTTTCAAAATGCACCAGATGCTTATAGAATGATACTTGATCAATCGGAACCGTTTACAGGAATAGTCCTGAAATACAATGTTCAGAAAATTCTTAAAAAGAATATAAATCTTGCCCCTGTTCCAAAATCATCGGGTAACCCGGGGGTTGCATTCATAGGCGCGGGATCGTTTGCACAGAATATTTTATTGCCTGCTGTGAAAAACTATTCAGAGTTTATCGGCATCGCCACAGCGCGCCCGAACAATTCACGATACATTGCTGATAAGTATGGTTTTAAATATTGTGCGGCATCCGGTGAAGAATTGATAGCTGACAACCAGGTCAATACTGTTTTTATTGTGACCCGCAACGATTCACATGCACGGTTTGTAATGGAATCTTTGAAACAGCATAAAAACGTTTATGTGGAAAAACCCTTATGCCTTAATCTTGATGAGTTGGATGAAATAAAGGATTTATATGATGTTGCCAAGGTGCATTTAATGGTTGGATTCAACAGGAGATTTTCTCCGCATGTTTTGAAACTGATTCCGAAACTAAGAGAAAAAAATATACCTGTTGCAATCAATTATCGGATCAATGCGGGAGTTGTTCCCCATGATAGCTGGGAACATGATAAAGACATGGGCGGTGGAAGAATTCTTGGCGAGGTTTGTAATTTTATTGATCTTGCAGCGCATATTGCAGGGAGCCCTGCAGCCAGCCTTTCTGCAAATTCAATGATGGATGCGCTGCATCATAACGATACTTTAAATATTAATATTGTTTTTGAAAACGGAAGCATAGCCAACATTTCCTATTTCAGTAATGGAAATAAAAAGCTTACCAAAGAAGTCATTGAAATATTTCATGGGGGAAGCGTTGCTGTTATTGATGATTTTAAAACAATGATTGAATATGGAAAATCCGTTTCGGAAACGAAATTGAAACAACAAAATAAAGGGCATTCTGAGGAAGTACGGCTTTTTTTAGAAGCTGTAAAAAAAGGCGGTCCGACCCCGATTCCTTTCAATGAAATTTATTTCTCCACGCTGGCTACTTTTAAAGTAATAGAATCCATAAGCAGGAATGGCGAGAGAGTAAAAATAGAAGGGATTTAAAATCAAAATTTCTAAATACGCCATACCATGCGCTTTGGGCAATTTGTGAAATCAGCTTTACGCTCTCTTTATGATCAGGCCTAATTTTTCCGAAATATATTCTTCCTTTAAATTATTTTCTTTTGTAAACTCTTTATATGCCTGGAGAGCGCCATCCCATTTATTTGATGGCTTGCAGTCATCAACAAGGATAATTCCGTTTGTACTTAATTTTTGATAGACTTTTTGCAGGGCATCTTTTGAAGGACGGTAAAGATCTACATCTAAAAAAGCAAAAGATATGACCATGTTTTCATCAAAATTATATTTGCAAATATCCGCCTGGACAGCTTTCACTCTCTTTATCCTGTTATATCCCATTGTTTTTTCAAACCATGACTTGTTATTCATAATGAATGAAAAATTATAATTATCACTTTTATTTCTTTGCGCTTTTTCAACTTTTTTGTCCACCGGTGTGAAGCCTGAAAAGGTATCAATACACAAATATGGTTTTTCAATTTTTTCAAAATCCATATACTTG
>DATEMK010000116.1:0-7087 GCA_035275625.1 Bacteroidia bacterium | reverse complement strand
TGTTTTGACAACATACATATCATTACCTCCCGCCCCGAAGCTCTGAGTGTAGCCGCAAACTATATACCCGTTGTCAGTGGTATTTTCAATGCTAAAAGCAATATCAAGTCCCGTCCCGCCATAATTTTTTGTCCAAAGCGTGTCTCCTGTGGAGTTTGTTTTTATAATAAAAATATCATTGTCTCCAACAGCATTCCAATTTGTGTTTCCACATAAAACATATCCGCTGTCTGCTGTTTGCTGAACTGAAACTGCTTTTTGTTGGGATGCACCCCAGCCTCCATATGTTTTTGTCCAGACTATGCCACCGACTGCATTTATTTTAACAAGGTAAGCATTATAAAAAGGATATGGATAATTTAATGTATAGCCTGCAAGAATATACCCTCCGTCAAAAGTTTGTTTAATGTTCAAGCTTTGGTCAATCGAAATATCTGCAATGGTTTTTGACCAGCTAAGATTACCATTTGCATCTGTTTTAATTAAATATATGTGCTGCGATCCGGGAGAAGATGTGCTTTGTGTTCCGGCAGAAATAATAAATCCACTGTCTGCGGTTTGCTGAACAGACCAGCCGGTTTCGTATAACGTTGCATGGAAGGCCCTTGTCCACATAGTATCACCTTGCGGATTAGTTTTAACTAAATAAACATCATTTTGAAGTGTTCTAAAACTATATGTACTGCCTGTCATAATAAACCCGCTATCATTTGTTTGTTGACCACTACCTGCAAATTCTCTATCTGTGCCTCCATAAGTTTTTTGAAAGGTTATTTGAGCAAAGGAATGAGGCATATTATTTAGTAATAAAAACAAGATGATTGCTTTTTTCATAGCACCAGAACTTTGAAAATATGCGATTCACCTTCGTAACTTAATTTCAACAGATAAATTCCTTTATTGAATGAAGCAACATTAATTTCAATACTTGTATTACTATTTTCATATTCTTTTTCAAATGTTTTTTTGCCAAGTAAATTATTGAGCTGAACGTTTAAATTCTTGTAATTCTTATTTAATATTATTTGCAGCTTTTCTTTAACAGGATTAGAAAAATTAATTTGATCATATAAAATATTTTCTTGAAAACCTACACTAAGGTTACCAATAGCATAATCTTTAATATAAATATGCTGTGCGGTTGGGGTTTCCACTCTGATCCAACCATAAGTCGTATCAATCATATTTATTAAACGAATACCAATGTAGCTTTCCCCTGCTTGTACCCAATCGTTAATTGAAAAAGAACCATAGCCTACCATGGAATACAAATAATTTAATGCCCGATAGCCATTATTTGTAAAAGAGGCATCCCCGATAATGGTATCTCCAAGGGCGAACACCTTAGCCACAGCGACTGAAGTAAATGAACTGCAACATGGATTGTAAACAGTCACACTGTGCGAATAAGATACTTGATTATTACTATCTGGAAATATTCTTGTCGTCCATATGGAATGGCTTACCCCTGCACCTCCTGAAGCAAAAACAACAAAATCATCAACACTGTCCTGATTTAAATCTAAATGAATTGAAGTACTTGTATCACCGGGAAGTGAAGATGGAGTAGCGTTCAATTCAATATCGGGAATAAAATCATGATAGAATATTCCGGAACCTGTTTGACCGGCAATAATGAATTGAGCGCAACTATAATTACAAATAATTAAGAATGGTAAAACTAATATCGAAATTGTTTTTGCCAGATTTATAAAGGATTTCATTTTTTAATTCTTAATAAATACTTTTTCACTCATATTATATTTTTCATTTCTTAAGTTTAAAAAATAAATTCCATTTGATAGTTCAGGTAAAGCAATATTGATTGAATTGGAAATATTTTTCATGCTCTTTTCTAAAATAATTTGTCCTGTTACGTCAAATAACTTTATTTCGAATTTTTCAGATGGAACTTTTAATTTGATGTTAATTTTACTCTGAGCAGGGTTCGGATAAATAATAAATGATTCTGCTATTGTTATTTCTTTAATATTAACATTTGTACAAAGAGTGTTAACAATGCTTCCATTTCCGATTGCAGCTCCAACTGGAATTGAAGACTCAACATCATTACCAAATATAGTTACCGGATCGGAAACAATAGATGGTGGTGTGCCCATTATTGTGACTACATTAATTTCATTGCATCCACTGTTACCAAAAGCATCAGTTTTAATAAGATAAACATCTGAGTCACCAGCACCGAAACTTTCTGTCACTCCTGTAATTATATATCCGTTATCTAATGTTTGATAAATCGAATGACCATTATCATTTCCACTGCCGCCATAAGTCTTGCTCCAAATCACATTACCGCTTGAATCAGTTTTAATTATATAAACATCATTGCTACCTGCACCAAAACTGTTCGTGCTGCCGCAAACAATAAAACCATTATCAAAGGTTTGTTGTAGAAAATATCCCTGATCATTTCCAGAACCTCCATAAGTCCTTGTCCATAAAGTATCACCAATATCATTTGTTTTTATTAAATAAACATCATCCACTCCCGCTCCGAAACTATTTGTGGAGCCACTAATAATATAGCCGTTATCCGAAGTTCTTGCTATTGAATATCCATATTCATTGGCTGTACCTCCAAAGCTTTTTTTCCAAAGCATATTCCCTGCTGCGTCAAATTTAACGATATAAATATCATAACCTCCTGCACCTGATATTGTATATCCGGAAACAGCAAATCCACCATCGTCAGCCTGTGTAACAGAATAGGCACCGTCAAAATATGCATTTTCTCCAAATGTTTTTACCCATAGGGTATCGCCTTGTGAATCTGTTCTAATTAAATATACATAAGATTGCATCATGCCCCATTGGAGGGCACTTCCCCCTATAATATAACCGCTGTCAGAGGGTACCTGCCTGACTGAATTACCTAAGCAGGCGATACCAGCCGGAATGGTTTTTGACCAAAGTATATTGCCAAACGAATCGGTTTTAACCAAGTAAAGTACTGCTCCACTGAAATAGGAGGTCGATCCAGTGAGAATATAGCCGCCATCTAAAGTTTGAGCAACAGAATTGGCGCGATCAATATCAATATTTCCAAACGTTTTTGTCCAAACAGTGTCGCCTTTTACATCAGTTTTGATAAGATACATATCACAATTTATATTTCCCGATGCATAGCTGTATGTAACACCAGCAATTATAAAACCACTGTCTGTTGTCTGTGCTACTGATTGGCCATAATCATTATTTATTCCGCCATAGGTTTTTTGAAAGGTTTGTGAAGATGAATTAAAAACAATGCTTAACATAAAAATTATCAAAAAGAAGACACAATTAGTTTTCATGTGTTTTATTTATAATGAAATTTTCGCAACCAGCTTATTGGAGGAGGTAAGGGAATTAAAGGTTGAGATACCCTTTCTGAAAATTGCCCGGTAAAACAATCTTTTACATCAAAATATCCCTGGCTTGTATTATCAAAATAAAAACCCTCATCGAGCAAAACATATTCATTGCCTAAACCGGTAACATTAGCACCACTTGTAAAAGTTGCCACACAGCTGTCGCCTCCAATAGTTAACGAATTGTATAATCTGCTTTCAAAGGTGCTTTCTGTAACGTTACAATATACTTTATCGGTATCACATTGTTGTTTTAACTGATAAACCCTGACATAGTCAATTTCATAAGTATAGGGAAATTGAGTATTTACGGTATCAAAATTTGTACAAAAATTTGAAGCCGGATTGCTGGTGTCAATAAAAATCGGCATTTTAATCAGACTGTCTGTTGGAATTAAGGTATCATTCTGAACAGAAAGAATCAATGTATCATCGAGGTAAATTTTTATGAATTCCGGGGTCCACCAACACGCGGCAATGTGCCATACATTATTTGTAATATTCCCAGGATCTACGTGAGCAAACGGATGCCATGAGGAATCTTTGTTTGAATAATGCACGCTTGAAGTAAAGTCACTCGTGTCTCCATAAGTAGAATTAAAGGCATTTAATTCAAAAATGTCAATTTCGCTCCACCAATTTCCTGAAGCAGGGTTTGCAGCATACAGAAAAAAATTTGCACCATGCCCCCGAAAATTATTCGGAGGTACTGGTAAGGGAGGCAGCTTGAATTTTATTTCAAAATAGCCATACTTGAACATTTGCCTGGAATAAAGTTCACCTGAAGTATATTTGAAAGGGATTGTATCTATTGTATAGCAATAATATGTAGAATCTTGAGCAAGAAGACACGTATCATATTGGCATGGTGTCCCTGTTACAGCTGTATCGGTCACGGGATCACATTCGGGCCAATTCCAGACTTCTCCCACAGTATCCACTTTGTTTGTAAGAAGCTTGCAGGTACCGTTGCTAATTTTAATTGTTGAAGAATCTGATGGATTTCGAATTTTATAAGCGACATCCCAATATATATACCCTGAAGTATCGCAACCAGAACCGGGATTAACGCAACAATTGACATTTCCTGTAATATTAGTGCCTTGATTCCACGGGGGTGTTCTATCCCAGAGGCTGTCATTAATTATTGTACCCGGAAAAATAGTATCAAACTCATCATAAAAAACTAACTCATAAGAAGAATCGGCAGGAGGAAACTGGGCTTTTAATGAAAAAGAATAAAAACAAAATAAAATAAAAAGGAGTTTAAAGAAAGGATTTTTCATGGAAGGTTTATTTTGTCAAGATAAAGATAGATAATATTTATTTATCAAAAGTAACGTAAGCGCATGATTGTATTTTTTGCATGAATCAGCAGAAGATCCTGAAAAAGCACTAAAACTTATTTAACTTGTCTTCCGGACACTTGCAGCTGCAAACCTAAAAGGACGAGCGGGTGTGGTGTGATTACGGTTTTTCGAGAATCTTTTTCAAAGCTGACAAACTTTCATCCATATCTTTTGGAAAATTTTTTTCTGCCATTGGTATCATTATGTTCAAAGGATATTTCAATGTACCTGTATTGATTAGGTTTACTTTGGTTTGATCACCGGGTAAAGATTCTGTCTCAAAAATAACACTGGCAGAGACCCGCATTGGTTTTACAAAACGAATTTCTGTTTCAATTCTTTTGCCTTCAACAATATTCTTAATTTCTTTTTCTCCCTGGCCGGCACTTTTATTTCCGCTCCAGGAATAAATAAATCCAATTGTTCCGTCTGTTCCTTTGAATTCTTCTTTCCTGCCAGGGTCAGTCTTTGCCCATTTGTTGAACTGCTCCTGGTTTTTGAGCAGTTTTAAAAAGTCAAATACTTTTTGCCGGGGCGCATTGATGATAATTTCACGCCTGACATAATGTTCCCTCTTCATGAAAAGCGCAACGATTAACAGCAGGGCAATGATGCCTGCCACTACAAGCAGGATTGTAATTATGATATTCATTATTATAATTTTTTAATTTTCCTATAACTATTGCAAGACGGTTACAGGTGTTTTTCTTTTAAGGATCAAAGCGCTTACCAGGGTTATTATAATTCCGACAGGAAGTATTTCCATATAGGTGTACATGGCAAAGAAAAACGGGTTGTGTTTATAATTGTAACTTTCCTTTTCTATGCCTTTAACGGCTTCGTCAAGGGCAGCACCCGAAATACCGCTTTCGTGCAATTGCTTAACCTGCATGGCAGAGTACTTGTCTATAAAATCGGGCATAAAGTAATGGAATTCTACTGCCCAGGTAATGACATACATGGTGGAGGCAATAAGGCTGATCATAAAGCCGAGCAAAAACCCCTTGCCGAATGTTATTGTTCCGCCATTTTGTTTGTCGCGGAAATTTTTAATGCCCACAAATATAAAGGAGAATGCTACCGCCATGGCGCTAAAGCCTATAATCATGCTGGTGCTTCCACCATCCATATCGCCACTGCCGCAGCCCATTATATACATTGAGATTCCCATGAACGTGCTGATTATTGCTCCTGAAATTATTCCGAATACTATACTATTTTTTTTCATGATATTTATTTTTTATTGATTAATATGCGGCAAAAGTACTCTCGCTTTCATCTTTTCCATTCATACTTTCGGGCGATTTTTCTGTTGTGCTGCTTATTTTCATACCAAAGTATGAGTTTTAAACCACAAAGGAACATAGAAAACAAAACTATGTTTCTATGTGGTTTAAAGAAATAAAATTTAACGCTTCTAACGAATAAGATTCAGTCGTTTGGCTTTTTCTACCGCCTGTGTCCGCCTTTTTACGTCCAGTTTCAAAAAAATATTGGAGGAATGTGTTTTTACCGTATTCAAACTTATAAATAATTTCCCGGCAATTTCCTCATTACTTAACCCGGCAGACATTAAATTTAATACATCCAGTTCGCGCCTGCTTATGCCCAGTTTTGCTATCTCTTGCTGGTTAATCTCCGTTTGGGCTGAATTATCTATATAAACTTCCTTTTCTATAATACGGGTTTCCACTTTTGGCTTCACAAGTTTAAGCGCTAACCAAATACCCAAAACCGTAAACAGGATGGCAATGGCACCAATAAAAAAATCAAGACGATAATTAAAAACAATGAAATGCGCTTCGAGCCATTTAAGCAAAAATAATAATGAGGCCATGGAAATGCAATAAAGGAGAATTTCTTTACGCTTTGTGCTTAGTTGTACTCCAAATTTCATGTTTTACTTTTTTTATTTTAGTGCTTTGCCATTGCAGGTAAAGCTATTCAGCTTTGCTTTCGCAATGGCCGGCTCAAACAACCACTGGCTGTTTGCCCCTACCTGCAATCCCTAAAAAAGGCATTGGATTCACGAACAAAAGTGCTAAACAATTCCCACATAATCAACAACTTTTTTAGATTTGATTTCCTTGTTTTGCTTTAAAAAAGTTCCGGATACCGGTGTTAACTTTATTCCTCAAAATCAATAAACTTTTAAGATGAACTGCCCCGTTTTTTTTTGGAAATTGTTGTCTCCTCTTTTTATCAAAAGGGTTCATTCAATGTTCTATTCACAAATCAGTTTTTAGCCGACAATAACATGTTTTTTTGTTAAAGACAAATAAGAAATTAATTACGATCATATTATTTGACGCCAAATCAAATATTAATAGGTAAACAGCCATTTTTATATGGTGAACGAATAATTAT
>DATEMK010000115.1:0-4130 GCA_035275625.1 Bacteroidia bacterium | reverse complement strand
AAAATAAAATAACAAAAGCAAAAGAGCTGAAAGTGAAAATTATTTCAGAAGAAGTGTTTATTAATTTATTAATTTGATAATTTAATAATTTGATAATTTGAAAATAACAGGTTGAATTTAAAATTTAAAATTTCTTTTGAGCGTGAATAAAACTCTCAGGCATAAAATAGCGAATTATCTTTTATACCGCGAAATGAAGCATCAGAAACGCGAACAAAAATCTGTTCCGTTCAACGAAGCTAAAACAATAGGAATTCTTTACGATGCAACAATTGAAAGAGATTATGAGCTTGTAAAAAAATTTGTAAAAGAAATCCGCGATCAGCATAAAGATGTGCTGGCGCTCGGCTATTATGATAAAAAAGAATTGCCCAACACGCGGTTTGTAAAACTGGGTCTTGATTTTTTTACAAAAAAACACCTGAACTGGCACTTGAAGCCCCATCATCACGGTATTCATAATTTCATCCATGCTGATTTTGATATTCTTATTAACCTTACTATTGAAAAAAATTTTCCTTTGAAATATATATTTGCAAAAACAAAAGCGAAATTCAAGATCGGGAAATATGACAAAAAGAATTCACGCTATTTTGATATGATGATCCACTCAAATGAAAATGTTTCGTTGGGAAAACTCATTGAACTTGTTGTACATTACTTAAACCAACTTCGAAATGCCAATTTACAGGAAGCTTAAAGGAACCGGTGTTGCTATGGTAACGCCTTTTCACAAAGACGGAGCCATAGATTTTAAAGCATTGGAGCGGCTTATTGAAAGCCTCATTGCAGGCAAGGCAGATTATCTTGTGCTGCTTGGAACAACCGGTGAATCTGTAACATTAAACAAAGACGAAAAAACTGCGCTGCTCGATTATACCAAAGAAGTGAACAACGGTCGTTTGCCTCTTGTGCTTGGAGTGGGAGGAAACAACACGCAGGAAGTGGTGAGCAGCTTTAAAACGTATGATTTTGAAAATGTGGATGCCGTTCTTTCCGTTACACCCTATTATAACCGCCCTTCGCAAAAAGGTTTGCAGCAGCATTTTAAAATGATAGCTCATGCTTCTCCGCTGCCCGTGATTTTATATAACGTGCCTGCCCGTACCGGCACTAATATAACAGCTGAGACGACTCTGAGCCTGGCAAATGAATTTGAAAATATAGCGGGCATCAAAGAGGCTTCCGGAAATTTTGAACAGATTACCCGCATCATAAAAGACCGCCCGAATAATTTTCTTGTTATCTCGGGTGATGATAATATAACGTATCCTCTGATGGCGCTTGGCGCGGATGGAGTTATTTCCGTTGCAGCAAATGCATTTCCCCGCGATTTTGCCAATATGGTCAGGTTTTGCCTGAAAGGAGAATATGATAAAGCCTGCAGGCTGCATTACCAGTTTATGGATATTCTTCCGCTGCTTTATGCCGAAGGCAGCCCGGGCGGAATTAAAGCGGCTTTGAATGCTTTAAAAATCTGCAGCGAACACGTTCGTTTGCCGCTTGCCGCTGTCAGCAAAACATTGCAGAATAAAATTGCGGAGGTAATTGCGGAAAAGTTTGAAGTGGTGGGCTAAATAAAGTTTATCCCTGCGATCCCGGCTGCGTTTGGATGGTGCTGATATAAAAAGGGTGTAAAGCTCTACTTCTTCTTTTTTGTAAAATGAATGCGTAGGCCTGTTCCAAAATAAGCCACGTTGTTTTTTTCAGCAAAATTTCCGGAAAAACCTCTGTTAATGTTAAGAAAACCCGCCTGGTAACGGCCTTCAAGTATCAATAAAATTGAAGGAGCGAGTGTAATTGCTCCTGCAAGTCTTGCCACTGCACTTAATTCATAGAGTTCATAATTTCGTTTTACATCTATTGATCCGGGAAACATTCCAGAGTAAGAAATGGGATTATCAGTACTTGCATCAATCAGTATATTATTGCACACTCCGAACCCGAATTCAATAGAATGTTTAGTGCCAAAAACTATATTCGCAATAATGGGGACGGATACATAATTGAGATTTGTATAGGAATTAGCGTCACCAATAGTATTACCCGCATTGTCGTTTAAAAAAATTTTTTGATTATATCCTTTTTGGTCATAAACACATTCAGCAAGGAGCAGCAAATGAGCATTTGCTTTAAACCCGAATGAAAAACCGGCACTAAACCCTTTTTTGCTTGTTTTTTCGAAATATTCGTTTGGGTTGTCATCACCTGTGACACTTGAAATATTCAATCCGCCTCTCAATGAAAATGATATTTTACTTTCCTGCGCTTTCGCAGCGGCTGAAATAAAAAAAAGTATGACCCCTAAGATTATACCGGATTTTTTCATGATTCAAATATTAATATGTGTTTGTCAAATTAGTTTCAGCCAACAAACTTCTGCATTTCTCACCAAACTTCCAAATAAGTTTTTTTAAATACAGTGAATCAGAAAACTGCGTTTAAAATGTTTTTTCTTTATCAAACAAAATTCCTGCTCAGAAAATCATCCACATTCTTAAAGAAAATTTTATCAGCTATTACCTCTTATTTTAATATGATTTTGAGTCGGTATATGATATTTCCGCTGAGAAGGCGGGGAAAGTGCACAAGTGGGAGAAGATAAATTGTTGAACGGTTATATTATAAGATTGATAAATCGTCAAGTGGTTTCAGCTTGTCTGCTGGCCACACAAATTGAGGCGAAATAATTTTTTACCTGCTCCGTAAAGCGGTTTTTTTATTTTATTTAAGAATTTGAGTAATAGTAATAAAAACCAGGGAGGAAATTATTTACTGGCTTATCACAACCATTTTTTTTCCCATGCTTATGTTGCCGTCTATTACTAATTGATAAAAATAAGTACCTGCGGACAGTTCTTTAACATTTAATGTTAAGAAATTAAAATGATGATCCACTTTATATCTTTTGATTTCATTTCCGTGAATGTCATAGAAAACAATTTCACCTGAGGTTGTCCGGGCAGGAAGCGAGTATTCAATTTTTATGTCTGAGCTTCCGGGATTCGGATAAGGATCGCCCAGCATAAAATTTTCCAGCGCCATATTAATTTCATTGACCTGTACCGGGTTATTATCGAAATTACCCCCGCAAATATCACACGGCAAAGAACCCGGAAGTGAATATACTATTTGATAAGAGCCGTTTGTTCCAAGAAACATGCCTTTCCATGTGAGAAATTTTGTTCCGCTGTCAGTAGTAACTACCGGTAATGATACGCCACCGTTTAAGCCCGGAAAGGAGTAGCCATACCCGGCACTGTCTAAATTAAGCAGCAAATTACCTGATTCTTCAAATATCTTTATCTGGCTGTCAATGCCCGGCTGGGTGGTTGGCTGAACATAAATCAAATAATCTATATCTGTGCTGTCGGTGTCGAATAAAGCGTCCGTAATATATTGAATGGAGTATCCATAAGGTGCAGGAAACTGCGGAACCGCAATAGTTTTAAAAATTGAATGATTGAGATTATAAATCCGGATGGTATCCGCAATAGTGTCATAGGTATTGGTTATAAAAACATATTTGGATCCAAAACCAGAAAACCTGGCCATTTGTAAATTGACACCGGGGGCATACGAAGCTTCAAGGTTGATCTGCGCAAACAGAGCAGTGCATGTGAACACACTAATTAAGGCGGACGTAAGAATTTTTTTCATGATGGGGAGAGTTACTGTTAATAATTAAAACATATTTTGAGAGCTTATTTTAAAGTGTAAATTTATTCATTCTAAGACAAATTTTCAAATAAATTTTTATAAGAAATATGGGATGGTCTTATATTTTATTTTAAAATCTTTATTGTTTTACAATCTTTTTAACGGTTCGCCCGTTTTCTGAAATTGCCTCCAGCAAATAAATTCCTTTACTAAATCCTGAAACATCAATTTCAATTGTTGCAGTTACGTTCCTGAAATCTTTTTCGAAAAGAATTTGTCCGGGCAGGGTATATAGTTTTATTTGGATATTACCGGTGAATTGATTTCCTGTAATCTGAATTTTATCTTTTACAGGATTTGTTACAAATAATTCCATTTCATTTTTGCCGGGATCATCTATTGCCGTTGGTAAAAAATTATCATATCCTAAATGAAAAGTATATGCATTATAAGTACCGGCACCATACGCA
>DATEMK010000114.1:0-2409 GCA_035275625.1 Bacteroidia bacterium | reverse complement strand
TTAGTGTCCAGTATGTATTTCGACTCAACCATTTATTTTCGATTTAAAACAATTGCTTTAACTAAAGATTATAAAACCTCAATAAATTTATTGCTTGATGATTATTATAGAGTTATTGATTTTTACTTTAGAAAGAATATGTTAGACAGCGCGCTTTTATTTCATTCCCAACTTATAAATAAAATGGACGTGTTCCCGGTGAATGTATTTATGGATACAGTTGATATCGATAGAGAATATTTTGTTCAATCTTTTTTATTATTAATTAATAATAAATTGGATGATGTTGATGAATTGAATAAAAAATGGAATAAAATTTATTCTGAAAGTTTGCAAAATATGACCAGCCAAATTTTGGTAGAAATTCTTAAGGGAAATGAGAAAGTTGATGAGAAGTTTTCCAGAATAAATTCGGCTATTGCTAAAAATAAATATAATTATTCAATAGATTTACATCAAACGTCATTTTTTATAGAAAAAATTATTGAAACAAACAAACAGAGTTTAGGAGCCGGAATAAAAAAAGAACTTATTGCTTTTAGAAGTAATTTAGAATATTTAAATAGAAAACATCAAAACTATTAATAATTATAAGATGGATAAAAATAAGATTAAACAGTTGGTTGAAGATAATCGGATCCAAGAAGCATTGGTAGAATGTGCCAAACTTGATTTACCCGCTGAATTGAAAAATGTTTTGGGAACAAAAAAAAATGATTACCGAAATTATAAAATTGACAAAATTGATAACATAAAATCATTTAGTGAATTGGATCGAAACAGGCGGTTAATAGTAAAGGGTATGCTTGATTTATTGGATGAATACGATATTATACAAACCAATACTTTGGGCGATGAATTTTCTGAGCTGGCAAATGTCTTGGACAGTAAACTCAAAAATGAAAATGCATCAGTTGTTCAAGAAAATGCATCAGTTATACAAGAAGTTAAGGATATTTCTGCTGAGTTAAAAGCAATTTCGTCTGATAATAAAAAGGATTTGCATCCGACTTTTATATCACGAATTGGAGAATATATTAAAAAATTTCAAGATAAAGATTCAAAAGAGGGGAAGGCATTATCAGTTGTTAAAAATGGAGTTGATATTGTTCAAAATATTGGAAAAAAATATAATTCAATTGCACAATGGTTTGCCCTACCTCAAATTCCAAATGTATTTTTGTAATTTCGATGGGATTTCCCTTCGGTACTCGTATCCTTTTCGGCCCCCTTCGGTCCTTGTATCTCTTTCGTCATCGTCTGACGGGCACGGCATGTGTGTAGAAGATGTGAAACCCACCTCCTGTCAGATAGGAATTTCACCCTTCGGTTCTCGAATATCTTTCATCATCGTCTGACGGGCATGGCATGTGTGCAGGGGACGAGGATGTAACAAAATGTAAATTCATAAACAATCCAACCACCAACCACCAACCAAAAAAAACAAAATGAAAAAAACAAGCTTACTGATCTTAGCTCTTGCCGCATCATTCTGCTTTGGCTTTGCCTTTAAGGCAATCATTACAAAACAAACGGGCCACCCGGCAAAAATGAAAAAAGCAACAGGCATTGGCGGCATCTTCTTTAAGTGTAAAGACACCAAAAAAATGAGAGAATGGTATCAAACACACCTTGGTTTAAATACGAACCAGTACGGGACAGTTTTTGAATGGTGGCAGGGCGCAGACAGCACCAAAAAGGGGTTTACACAATGGAGCCCGTTTAAAGAAACCACAAAATATTTTGAACCTTCCACAAAAGACTGGATGATAAATTACAGGGTAGAAAACATGGAAGCGCTTGTCGGAGAATTAAAGAAAAACGGGGTAACAGTTACCGACACGATTCAAACCGTTGAATATGGTAAATTTGTACATATCCTTGACGTGGAGGGAAACAAAATTGAACTTTGGGAACCGAATGACATCGAATTTGAAAAATTAGGTGTCCAGATCGGGAGCAAGACAACAAAATAACCGGCAGGTAAAAATCTCCCGTTCCACAATCCTAACAGACGCTCCTTTTATTTTCAGATTTTATATTGTCATGAAAAAGTTTAGAAATTTCTTCCAGGTTTGTTTTATTCAACGGCTTATTCAGAAATTTCTTTACCACGGGATTGTTTTGTGCACGTTCATGATCAGAGGGGTCCAATGAAGAAGACACCATAATAATGCAGCAGGAATTTTTAATGGATTGAGGAAGCATGGACAGTCTTTCAAGGAATTCAAATCCATCCATCTGGGGCATCCGGATATCAAGAAGTATTACCTGCGGAAGCTTTTCAATTTCAGATTGATTTTCCTCGAGAAATTTAATAGCCTTTGTTGCCATATCAAATTCCAGCACTTCTCTGCCAAAATTATATTTCTTTATGACAAATGAAGCAATATAACGGTCCTGTGGCGT
>DATEMK010000113.1:0-11021 GCA_035275625.1 Bacteroidia bacterium | reverse complement strand
TCAGCAAAAAATGGGGAGTGTCAAAACTCTCCTATAGTTTTATGAATCAACGTACGGGAATAGTGGAACTTGAACCCGACAGCATTTTGCTCATCGAACCCGAGCATGAACAAATGACGTACGATGTGGAAGCTCCTTATCAGGATGTGACCTCGCATATAGTTTCAAGCGAGAATACATTTCTTATGAAGCATAGTAAAATAAATGCAAATGTTGCGTACCAGCTTAATAATCGTAAAGAGTTTGAGCCAACCGGAATTAAGAAAAAATATTTGCTTGCTTTTGGATTAAAGCTAAATGTAATTACTTATGATTTAAAGTGGAGTTCTGATGCTGAAAAGAAGTTTGGCTTCACGGTTGGCACCCAGGGCATGTTGCAGAAGAATGAAAATTTTGGTCTTGAGACCCTTGTTCCCGATGCTGATGTGACTGATTTTGCCGGCTATTTACTTGCCCGCTATGATCTCGAAAAGGTAAATATTTTGGGCGGTATCCGTTATGACTTGAGAAAAATCGAAGCAGAAAGTGCTGAAGGCGAAGAAGAGGATTCCCTCGAAATTAAACCGGAGATTGATTTTGAAAATGAATACAAACCTGTGAGCGGTTCACTTGGTATAGCTTTTCATCCTTCAGGTGAATGGACAATTAAATTGAACGGAGCAACAGGTTTCAGCGCTCCGAATTATGCCGAACTGGGAACATTCGGAAGGCATGAAGGCACCTACCGTTTTGAAGTCGGAAATCCTGGTTTGAAAATGGAACAAAATGTTGAAGGTGATTTGGGATTGATCTGGGAAAATGAATTTGCTTCGGTAAATATTTCAGGTTTTTATAATATGATCAAAGATTACATTTACCTTTCTCCTTCGGCTGATTCAATTGACGAATTGCAGGTATATGATTTTTTGCAGCATGATGCTGTGATCAGCGGAGGTTCTGCAGGGTTTGACATTCATCCGGCAACAGCAAAATGGTTTGACCTGAAGGCCGATTATTCGGTCACCCGCGGAAAGCTGAAAGATGGCGGTGACCTGCCTTTCATGCCTGCTGATAAAATTGTCGGGCAATTAAAACTAAGCTCCGCGAAAAAAATTGTGTTTAATGAACCGTATTTTGCATTTGTTGTAAGCAATTATTTTAAGCAGAAAAAAGTGGCTCCTTACGAAATTCCTACTGATGGTTATACATTGCTTGATGTCCACCTCGGGGGCAATTTCCGATTGTTAAAACAAAGGGCCTCGCTAAGCATTTTCGGAACAAATATTCTCAACAAAGGCTATTACAATCATCTTTCGCTGATAAAAAATATCGGGGTAAGAGAGATGGGAATGAATTTCGGCTTTGCTTTGAAGGTTCAGTTTGGTGGATAACTTTTTATAGCGAAGCAGGTTCCTGGTTTAATTAAAACTAAAACGCTCCGGAGAAATCCGGAGCGTTTTAGTTTTAGGAAGAAAATTTGTGACGATAAAAACTTTTTTAAATCTTATCTTACCAATTCTATCGTGCCTTTAAATTCATTGTTTGCAATCTTTAAAAGATAAAAGTAAACCCCTGCCGGAGCTTCTTTATCTTTGGTTGTTCCATCCCAGCATCCATGAGCATTATCAGACTGGTAAACAGAATTACCCCACCGGTTAAATATTTCAATTGAAAAACATGATTCAAAACCATTCAGGCTGTCTAATCCGAAACAATTATTAAAATAGTCACCATTAGGCGTAAAGATATTCGGGACATTGGTTTTTAAGGTTAACGGGTCTGGAATCGGGATAGTCACTTCATGTGAACATCCGGCATTGAAGGCAGTTAAAGTAATTGTACCTGAAACTCCTACACTGAAGTCATGAACCGGGCTCATGTCAGTGGAAGTTGCTCCGTCTCCAAAATCCCATAAATATTGTGAAGCATTGCTGCTTGTGTTTGTGAAAATACCTATGGTTCCTTTACAGGAAATTTCAAAATCGGAAGTAAATGAAGCGGTGGGAGCATCACTAATGCCGATACTCACATTGTCAGAATTCTGGCAGCCATTTGCATCAATTCCGATAACGGTATAAGTAGTTGGAACAAGCGGACTTGCTACCGGAGATGAGGAAGTCGGGTTATCAAGATCATTTACCGGGGTCCAACTGTAAGATACTCCCCCCTGGGTAGTTAATGAAACTGAATTTCCTTCGCAAATCACCGTATCTGCAATAGTAGTTATTACAGGCAATGCATTCACAGTAACGGTAACCGATTTTGAAGCTGAACAGGAATTTGCATCCGTAACAGTAACGGTGTAAGTAGTGGTGGAAGTCGGATTGGCAACAGGGTTTGAAATGGTTGTGCTGCTTAACCCGTTAGAAGGTGTCCATGAATAATTAACGCCCCCGGAAGCGCTCAGATTGGTGCTGTTGCCAGTACAAATTGCAACATCGTTGGAAAGAACTATTACCGGCAAAGAATTAACCGTGACAAGAACACTTCCGCTTGCACTGCAGCCCGCCATTGTAACTGTTACGGTATATGTTCCGGATGAATTTACAATAACAGTTTGTGTTGTATTTCCGTTACTCCACAAATAAGTTGCACCTGCATTTCCGGCATCCAGCGTATCCGTCAAACCAGAACAGAAGCTGAGATTAGATCCAAGATTCACAACAGGCAATGGTGTAAAGTTAACATTAATGCTGTCAGCTCCAAAACATCCTCCGTCACTTACATTAACATAATATGTTCCGCTGGTGGTAACATTGATAGTAGAAGTTGTATTTCCTGTTGACCAAATGTATGAAGAATGTGTGCCTGCATTAAGAGTTAACGTATTGCCCGAACACAAAGTGGTATCATTGCCAAGAGCAATAACAGGAGGAGGAGTAATGATAACATTGATCGAATCGGTGCCCATGCAACCTCCGTCAGTTACTGTTACTGTATAGGTGCCGGAATTCGAAACGCTTATTGTTGATGTAGTGGCGCCTGTTGACCAAAGGAAAGAGTTTCCTGCTAAAGTATTGCCGAGTACAACAGACTGCCCTGTACAAATTGTAGTATCATTTCCAAGATTGGCAGAGACAAGGCTGATGTTTACCACAATGGTATCACTGCCCTGGCATCCGGGCGGCCCTGCATTTACCCAATACGTACCGGACTGGCTGACGGTAATGGTTGAAGTAGTTTGCCCGGTTGACCAGAGGAAAATGGTTCCAGATAAATTTCCTCCCAGTGTTACAGGTTGTCCCGAACATATTGTGGTATCATTTCCCAGGTTAACACTTGCCGGATTAATAAAAGTAACGGTCACAGAGTCCACACCCTGGCAGCCATTTGCTGTGACGACTACCCAATAAGTTCCCGAAGTATTAACAGTCAATGAAGAGGTGGTATTACCTGTTGACCATTGGTAATTAGTACCTGTAATATTGCTTGTAATAGTATAAGACTGCCCCCCGCAAAGCGTGGTATCATTTCCAAGGTCAACGTCTACGGTTGTAAGTGTAACATTGATCGTATCACTGCCTGCCGGACAAAGGGCAGAGGTAACATTTACATAATAAGTTCCCGGTGTTGTAACAACAATAGAAGAAGTCGTATCACCCGTTGACCATAAATAGCTCGTACCGGAAATAATTCCCCAGCCTAAAATAATGGATGTTCCTGCACAAAGGCTTGTATCAGGACCTAAATTAACAGGAAGATTAGTCGTTATAGTAACGGTAACGTAGGTGGTATCTGAAATTCCGCCACAGGCTAAAGCTCCTGTTGCAATCAACTGAACATTATAAACACCGGGAGTTGTAAAAACATGCACCGGGTTCATACTCGAATCCACCGGGCTTCCATCATCAAAATTCCAGGCAAACAATGCTCCCCCGA
This sequence comes from Bacteroidia bacterium, assembly GCA_035275625.1. Taxonomy (GTDB): domain Bacteria; phylum Bacteroidota; class Bacteroidia; order AKYH767-A; family OLB10; genus DATEMK01. The sequence goes on along the minus strand of DATEMK010000113.1, from coordinate 7,163 downwards.
CACTGTTATTGGTAAAATTAATTGTTGCAGGAGCGCATGCTATATTTGGATTTGCAGTGGCGGCAGCTGTAGTGGAAACTCCTGAAAAACTTCCCTGTTCGAGAAAAACTCCTGAGTCATATGCACCATCAAATACGTCAGCAATTGCAATTTTAATATGATAGGTCTCACATGGAATTACTGCTGCCTCCGCCTGGAGCACGACAAGAAATCCGTCATACTCCACTGTCTGTCCGGGAGGGGTTTCATTATTTATATAATAGGCAGTATTGGTGAGAATGCAGGGAGCAGTTCCTGCCGAAACTCCTCCATTCACGTTATTAATAGACACCGGATTTGAAGTGCCCGGAACCAACGCAAGATTCTGAATACCGGAAATCCCCGGCCCGCTGATAAAAAAGCCAAATACATCATTGTAATTTGAACATACAAATTCACTGTATTCTTCTGAACCAAAAACATACCTGAATTTTACTGTATCCGTAGGAACCGTAAAATCAAACTCCAAAACGCATGCATCCTGGCTGGCTGATCCGATGAGTGCATCAAGATCAGGGTCACCGGGTAAAAAATTATCCGTTCCTGTAGATGGCGAGATATTGGGACCCGGAGCATTCATGATGTCTCCGGAAGTGAGTAATATCCCTTGCCCGAGTCCAATATTAGAGGCCGTTCCGTTGAACAGTCCTGAAGCAGTAGGCGTACCGGTATAAGTAATGTTTGATACAGTAACACCAGCTCCTAATAAACTATCCACAAGCTGGGCGGGGGTAAAACCTCCCTGTACTACTAACTGTCCATAAGAAGCAGGCTGATAAAACAATGCCTGGATAATAAGAATGCTGCCTGTTGCTGCAAATACTTTAAGCGCTTTTCTTGCAGTGAGTAAAATTGTATTCATAATTTTTTATTTTTTTCTGGATTAATTTATTGTAAATAAAGTTAAAATATTTTAATTACACAATTTTTTGAACAAGATAATAAAATAAAGTATGACTTGTCCTTTCATAAGACGGTTAAAACATAAAAAAGACGCATCCCCGAAATAAAAAAGCATCACCGGTGAACGGGATGCTTCTGAAATTTATGATATATTATTAAAAGCTTATTCTTTTATCATTTTCTTTTCAATGAAATAAAATGCAACCAGGCTTAATCCTCCGCACAGGAAAGTCATGGAAAAATAAGCTACTTCTTCTTTGAGCCTTGTCGTTTCTGCAATGACATTGCCAAGCAGCAGGCCCAGGGCTATGCCCACGAGGAACATGCCTATTTTCAGCGCGAAAGTTTTATTGTTTTTTCTGCCGGTATTAAATAAGGAAGCGTCCGCTCCTTTTTCAATTAAAGCCAGCCGTTCTTTATTCCGTGTTGTATAATACACATAAAGGATTCCGAAAATGCTTCCGAACAGGGCAATCGGGATAATGATTTCTTCGTTCATAGTTTTAAATTTTTTATTGTTTTGAATAAGTGTTTTTTAACGATTTCAGGTATTATGACGCTGCATCGGAAAAGCCGGTTACAGAAAAACTAAAAAAGTTTAAGGTTTAAGGTTTAATAAGCCACTAATTTCACTAATTACACTAACCAATTAAAATATTCGTGTTAATTGGTGTAATTCGCGGCACAGGTTTAAGGTTTCTGGTTAAGTTCTTTTATTAATTTTAATGCCTTATATAAAACAGAGGGCAGAGGGCAGAGGGCAGAGGGCGGAGGGCAGTAATCAGTAAACAATTTAACAATTCAACAATTCAACAATTTAACAATTCTTAGAACTTTAAATCTTAAACCTTAAGCCCATCTGTAACCGCTCCAGCTCTACCCGCGTCTTAATCCATATAAATGCGTTACGAAGAGGATAATTTCTATATTGATAAAATATTGAAAGGCGATGATGCTTCGTTTGCATTATTGGTGGATAAGCATAAAACAATGGCATACAATATTGCATTCCGGATTCTTAAAAGCCGGGAAGATGCTGAAGAAATTGCGCAGGATTCATTTCTTAAAGCATACCATTCCTTAAAAGAATTCAAACGCGAATCAAAATTTTCCACCTGGCTGTACCGTATTATTTATAACAACTCTATTTCGAGAATACGAAAAAAGAAACTCGACACTCATTCTTATAACGATGAGGAATTTGAATGGATGGAACCTGCCGAAACAGCCCGCGAATTAGACAAGCTGCACCATCTTGAACAAAAAAAATATGTGAACGAAGCACTCGATAAATTACCGGGTGAAGATGCAACTGTTATATCTTTGTTCTACATGAATGAAAGCTCTGTGGAAGAAATCAGTGAAGTGACCGGGTTGAGCCAAAGCAATGTAAAAGTAAAGCTGCACCGTTCACGGAAAAAATTGTACGATGAACTGCATTTATTATTAAAAGAAGAATTAAACGAAATTGTATAATCATGAACAACGAATCATTTAAAAGAGACGACCTCACACGGAAAATACTGGAGAAAGCGGGGATGGAGCAGCCTTCTTATTCTTTTACTTCCAGGATTATGGAGCAGATACGGCTCAGCCATTCACCCGAAGTGTTCATTTACCAGCCTGTAATCGGTAAAAAAACATGGATGCTGCTGGGATTTTCTATTGTTTCCGTTTTGCTTCTATTTATGAATATGCCTGAATCGCAGACCCCCGGTGCAAATAATTTTACACAATATCTTGCCCCGGCTCAAAATGCCATGAACACTGCCGCTTCCGGTTTTTTTGAAAAGCTGTCGCGGCTGCATTCACTTTCGTGGATGGCTTTTGCGATTGCTGCGGGATGGCTGTTGTTTATTATGGATAGGGTATTGAGAAAATCTGCAGTTGTAAATTAATTTTTTCAAAAAAAAACAGGGCGCTATTATTTAGCTGCCCTGTTTAATTTTAAAATCTGTATTATATTAGGCTTTCCGCCATTTAATGGTGCATCCTATTGCTTTCGTAAAATTATTGCTTACCTTTTTACCTGTTAGCAATTCCTCTACAGCATTTTCAACATATTTCGTTTTTACTGCAGAAGGGTCATCCGTATTATCATCAATAGCGCCAATGTATTGCACCACGAAATCAGTCCCTTTTTTGCCGAGCACAAAAACATGAGGAGTTCGCGTAGCGCCATAAGCACGTGCCTGTTCCTGGGTTTCATCATACAGGTAGGGGAAAGGATAATTTTTTTCCTTTGCACGGCTTATCATATTTTCATAAGAATCATCCGGCTCTACGTTTTTGTCATTCGGATTTACAGCCAAAACGGGAAATCCTTGTGAAGCATATTTGTTATGAAGGTCAATAATACGCTGTTCATAAGCCTGTGCAAACGGGCAATGATTGCAGGTAAAAATTACAATGAATCCTTTTGCTTCCTTGTAGTCAGCAAGAGAAACCATTTTGCCGTCCACGTTTTTCAATTTGAAGTCTGCTGCTTTGTCTCCGACAGAATAACCGGGTGAAGGGGGTGTAAATGAATTCATGGTGATTCCTGTTGCAATAACCGTAAGAATTAAAATTATTTTTTTCATGTTATTTAATGTATTAATGGTTTAATATGAGTTTCAAGTTCTTCAAAGGTAAATTCTTTTTCGTAAAACTGTCTCGCATTTTTTTTATTGTTAAGAATAAGTGTTGCAGGAATAGCTCCTCCCCAGCTTTTATCCACTTTGTCAATCCACGAATTATAATCAGGTGCATCAAGCAAAACAATTTTAGATTTCATGTTCTTTTCTTTCACAAAAGGGATCAGCCGCTTTTCCAGCTCCCGCTTAAAATCGAGGCTTATTAAAATTACCTTCAGGTTCTTATCCTGGTATTTTGAATGGAGCAATTCAAAAGCCGGAATCTCCTTCACACAAGGCTTGCACCAGGTTGCCCAGAAGTTAATGACATACGTGGTATCCGAATTGTTTTTCAGCAGCGACTCAACGAAATCAAACTTTACAACTTCAACCTGTTGTTGTGAAAATGCAGTGAGCGGCAACAATAATCCTCCTAAGGCGGCTAAAATGAATTGTTTCAAGAACTGTTTCTTTACATGCAAAATAACTTCTTAAGCGATGAACTATTACTGAAGATTGATTTTAATGACCAATGACCAATGACCAATGCAACAGGTTTCTGACTTCAGACTCCTGATGATTAACAAATAACCAATAACGATTAACTAATTCAAATATCCAGCTGAAAATGGTGGCTTGAAATGACAAATTTTTTACGGAGATAAAACCTGTGCGCATCAAAGCGCTGCACGCCCGAATCAAGATGCACTTGTTTGCAATTATTATCTTTTGCATATTGAATGATCCAGTCTATCAATTGTCCTCCGTAATTTTTTGAACGGTAGTCCGGTAATGTAACCAGGTCATCTATATAAACAGATTTGCCGCGGTAAAACAGTTCATTCATCCTGAATCCTGCTGCCGCCACAGCTTTTTTATCCGCTTCAATATAAGCAAGCATAAACCCTTCCTCCTGCATTCTTCGCACCTTGTTTAAAAATTCTTCTTCCTTCAGCAACGGGCGCAATTCATGAATCACAGGAAAACAAAACATGATCTGGCCATCGGTTTTTGCAACTTGAATATTCAGCATAGGATGTACGAATCCCTCCTGAGGAGGAACGAATTTATAATTAACAATTCAACAATTTAACAATTCAACAATTTAACAATTTAACAATTTAACAATTAATTATAGAACTTCATTTCTCATTTATCAGATACAGCCGGTTGTCTTCCACTTTATAAAGCATCGGTGCAACTGTTATTTTAGGGTACCGCAGTCTCAAACGGCTGGCTTCACTGATGATAAAATTAATTTCATTTCCTATTTCATACATGGGTGCAAAGTGCATAAAATGCTCTGCCGCCTGTTCTTTATCCCAACCCGCTTTTTCTACCAGTCCGTTTATGAATTGTTCTTTGCGCGAAGCGAGGTTGACCATTCCGCAGTTATTGTGTCCGATGAGTGCAATATGATGAATATCCCCGACTGAAATAGCGTAGGATATTTTAAATTCACTGTATCGCAGGTTAGCTCCTCCCGACCGGATAATAAAAGCAAAGTTATCAGGCATGTGTAAATGCTTGCGGTTATCCATGCACATTCCGATCAGAAGTTTTGCTTCCGTATAAGTATCAAAGGGCTTATCAAGGTTGTGATATTCCAGCAGCAGCCCGATAGGTGTTTGACGATATTCCGGTAAAATATCAGTTGTATTTTTAATTTCAATCAGTGGGTCCATAGTTTTTTTTTTAAAAGTCAAAAATCAGTTGACGTAATTCTTAAAGCCTGGTCAAAAGATGATTCACAAAAAAATTACTTTGCTTTTGCAATTACAAATTTTTCCTTAATCAGCACCTTTGAATTTTTTATTTGAAATGTGTAAACACCCGCAGTTAAATTGCCAATGTAAAACGAATGCTGCATGGAACCGGACACCGTTAAAAGATTTTCTTTTAAGCACAATTTTCCGGCTGCGTCATAAATAGAAATTTCAGCCATTTCATTTTCATTCAGCGAAAAAACAACAGTAATATTCATATCATTTGCTGCCGGATTCGGTACAATAATTACCGGATCATCATCAGCACATTCAGTAACGGTTATCATCTGCTCTTTACGAAGGGCACAGCCGTAATCTGTTACATAATCGTAAGCGATAACGTGCTCACCAATTGATGCAGACCCGGGATAAAAAGCTGTTCCGGTAATGCCATCACCTGTGAAATAGCCGCCTGGTGGTGTTCCTGTAAGATATGCAGGGTTATAATTTTTGCAAATAAGGCTCGGGAGACCGGTAAAGTCTATATTTACTGTACTGCTTAAAACAACATACACGTTTTCAGAAATATTTGTACAGGAATTATCAGCGGTAGTCACGCGAACGTTGTACCATCCGTTTTGTGTTGCCAGTAATTCATTTGAATTCTCCCCGGCAACAATCGCTTCGTTATACAACCATTCGTACTGAAGGCTGTCATGCAATGGTGTGGAAAGCATTACGGAATTGCCGCAGCTGTATAATGTATCTTTATCAGAAATATATGCTGTAGGCGTGCAATCTGCATGGTTGATTTTATAAACAATACCGTTTGTGAATCCGCCCAGGTATAATTCGCCAAACCGGTCTTCTCCGAAAGTTCCGAAATTATATTCAGCAAAATCGCCTTCTAAGTTATGCGACCAGCCTGAGCCGGTATTTTTTTTCAGCGACTGCAAAAGTCCGGAACACCAATCAGCGAAAAAATATTTTCCGAACATGGCTGCATATTTACCTCCCCTGTAAACGTACCCTCCTGTTACCGAGCAACCATTTGCAGTTGAATGTATATATTCATACACCGGGAAAACATAATCGCTTTGCGCTCCGCACCCGGAGGTATTGAAGAGATGATTTCCTTCATTGCAGCGCCAGCCGTAATTTTCACCTCCCGTGCTTTGTGCAGGCTGAAAATTTATTTCCTCCCACGTGCCCTGCCCGACATCTCCCATCCAGAGATCATGGGTTAAACGGTCAAAGCTGAACCGCCAGGGATTGCGTAATCCATACGACCAGATCATTGGAATTGAATTGGTATCATTTACGAAAGGATTGCTTGCGGGTATAGCGTATCCGTTAGCCGGGCTTACATCAATGCGCAGTAAATTACCGAGCGTATCTTTCCGGCTTTGTCCGTAACCCAGCGGATCGCCTCCGCTGCCCCCGTCTCCAAGCGCACAATACAGGTAACCGTCATTGCCGAATTGCAGGCAGCCTCCATTGTGATTAACAAAAGGCTGGATGATAAAGACGAGCAGCTCTTCACTTGAAGGATCAGCAGAATCAGGATTGGTTGCACTTACATGGTACCGCGCAATATGTGTATGGCCGCCTGCGCCTGTATAATTGACATAAAAACGCCCGTCATTCTTGTAATCCGGACTAAAAGCCAGCCCAAGCAAACCCTGTTCACTTCCGGAAACTACCTTTGGCTGAATATTAAGAAACGGAACCGGGTTTACATTTCCGTACCTGTCCACAATCTTAATCCTCCCGATTGCTTCCACAATGAATAAACGGTCATCACCTGCATTCTTAATATCAGTTATGTTTGAAAGTCCCGTTGCAAAAGGAGTAATGCTTACCTGCGAATAAACAGAAAAAACAAAAAAGCAATTAAAAA
>DATEMK010000112.1:0-20017 GCA_035275625.1 Bacteroidia bacterium | reverse complement strand
AGATGTGGCTGCAGTTTCAGGTAAAGACAGTTCAACATGAGCATTCCCGCTTGCCGGATTCGGAATTATATTCATCAGGATTTCTGCTGCTTCTTCCATGTGAGGCTCATTCTGATCATTGACAACTCTCTGAGGTGGTGGTGGAGCAACACAATTCGGAGTGCAATTGCCAAGGAAATCACCATGAGCAAGGTGCGCAGCCACTGCATTGCTATCCACACAGATTTTTGCACATGTATTTCCATTTTTATGGCATAAAGTTATTTTATAGTTGTTGCTGTTTCCTGCAAAGCATCTGACATCTTCCCCGTTAACCATCGTTGTGGAAACAACAGAACATCCGTTGGCATCTGTAACTGTAGCTGTAAAAGTGGCATTTTGCATGAGCGTGGCGGTTACTTTAAGAAATCCCCCTGAAGCGACACCTGTCCGCGTTGAAACCGGGATAAGGGTAGCCGGATTAGGAAATCCAGGACAAGTATTATTGATAGTAGTTCCAGCGCTGGCTGTCCATACTTCATCACCGGCATTATTAACATTATTACAACTAAGAGGGCGGTTCATTGTAATAACAATTGTATAAGGTGCAGTGCCGCCAGCAGCTGTTGCCTGTATCTGGACTGTCTGATCAGCAGTATAACCAAAATACAATTGTGAATTACTGTTTGACATGGTGTTGACGACCGGTGAAGGCGGTGTAATAGTGACAGTAGTTTGCTTTGTACAATTATTGGCATCTTTAACAGTAATTGTATGCAGGCCCGCACCAAGTCCGGTCAAAACATTCCCTGACTGGTAACTTCCTGCATCTGCGGCATATGTAAAAGGAGGCGTACCCCCGGAAGCTGTAACGGTTACAACTCCTGTTGCCCCGCTGCATGCGGTTGGTGTTGTGGTAACCGAAGCGCTTACAGTGATAGCAGGATTTTTTACTACGGCTTTGCTGGCAGAATTGGTACAGCCATGATTGTCAGTTACTGTTACCGAATACGTACCTGATGCAGTTACGGTAATACCTGATGCAGTTGAACCGGTTGACCATTGGTATGCATTATATGTACCGGCAGTAAGTGATGCGGTATTTTCATTGCAGAATAATGCAGGCCCGCTGATGACCGGTTCAGGGAGCGGATATACAGTAACTGTTTGCACAACAGAGGTGGAATTGCCGTTTGCATCCGTAGCGACCCATGTCACTGAATAAGTTCCCGGAGTAAAAAATGACGGGGCCATGTTAACGAAATTGACATTCGGGCAATTATCATTAACAATAGGAGTACCTATGTTTACAGGAGCACCAAAACAAAAGGCAGTATCAGGCGGAGGAATAATAGTCGGAGGAATAGTATCCTGAGGCTCAAGATAAACTAAAGTGGTTGCCGCGCAACCATTGGCATCAGTAACTGTAAAGTAATAATCAGTATAAGACCCTACAGTAAAGGTACCTGCACCTGAATAAGGAGCCGTTCCGCCCGTGGCTGAAACAATAACTGTTGTTGAGTCTTCGGAGCAGGTAATCGTTCCGGCATTTGTAATGACAGTAAGCTGAGGACCTACTGCTAAAGTTCCATTTTCGTAAACGACTGTGTAATTAGCCGGAGTATCTATTTGTACAAGATCAGAAGGTACAATCTGGTAAATGCCGGGTGCGAGATTTCCATTTCCGGCATTATTTCCTAAACTATCGAGTACAGTAAATATTGGTCCGCTTGCCACTACATTGCTGTCAACGCATTCGTATTGATAAATGAAATTTGAGTTGGTGTAAGCCGGTTGTACACCATCGCATCCTGCAACGGTGTCATTAGCCTTAACGGTTAGAATTTCCGGAGTGATGGTAATATTTCCAAGACCATACGTAATGTCAAAATTTTCAGACATCAGCACACCTGGAGCGATAAACCATGTTCCGACAGTAACACCGGTAATCATATTCATGGATGTATAACCCACTATTGAATCATTAGGGTCACCGTAAACATCCAGCGTATCCACAATAAGGACTGCATTTTCATTGGTTTCATCGTTGAACGTGCTGCTGTTAACGGCCTGCTTGCCATTCACAGCCTGCTTGCCATTCACGGCCTGTTTCCCATTCACGGCCGCTTTTCCATTTACAGCTTGTTTTCCATTTACCGCTGCTTTTCCATTTACTGCCTGCTTCCCGTTAACAGCCTGCTTGCCGTTATACAGCACAGCATTGGCTGAATCAACCTGGTAGTCAAAAATTGACTCGGGAGCAACAGGAACATAATAGGTGGTATCATATTCAATACCATTTACAGCCTGCTTTCCATTCACAGCTTGTTTACCATTCACTGCAGCTTTTCCGCTTACGAGGAAACTCATATTAAGAAAGTCTGGTCCGGTAAGGGTTTGCCCGTTTACAGCTTGTTTACCATCCACAAGTACAACACCATTTGACATTGTTGACTGATGCTCTGTTTCAAGAGAATCGAGGAAGTTAGTTTGATTGGCAGGTGCAATGTTTGAAGCATCATAACCGTAATTAAAGGTGAAATCCTTTCCTTTAATTGCATCACCAAAAACAAGTGTACGGTCATTAGGTGTAACTGTCAACGGCATCCTGTTAATGGTTAACACACCATCCACAAACTGGTAGTTATACAACTCAGATAAAGCAAGCGATTGCGGGATAGATAAATCGGTAACGGCAGAATGTCCGCGCCTGTAGTACAATCCAATGTAGCTCCACTCTGTTGCTGATGAGCTGTACGTAATATCAGTAAGGCCCAAGTCAGCAAGCGTCAATCCTGTTGAAGCCAACGGCACTTCATTAACGGTAACATCAAAGGAATAACCAGGAATAATTTCTCCATAGTATTTTGTTGCATTATTTACGGTCACTTTCACATTTTGCGGAATGGTGCCGAAGAAATAAAGTGAATCACTCACCCCTCCATCTAAACCACTTGGAGAAATCGGAGGGTTATAAACTGTGATCGGGGGATTACCGAGGAACGTTGGAATATTTGCAGTAAGCTGTGTGCCATTTGTAACAACAGCAGGAATCGTATCATACTGGAAAATAACAGAAGCATTATTTGCAAAATATTCCCCGTTGATAACAACAGTGACAGGATCATTGCCGGGAGTGTAAGAAGAATCCTGCAAGTAGAAATCATCAACAATAGGGAATGGGTTAGAGAACGTTTGCAAGGCATCGTCAGCCTGAATAAAACCATAACCGGTGTTTGCGTCATATCCTGCAACATCCATATCAATAGCAGTCATCTGCATTAATGATTTCATTTGTGATGCTGTGAATGATTCTTCGTTATAATATTTCTTTTTGGCTTCAATTAATAATGCAGCAACTCCGGCAGCATGTGGAGCTGCAGCAGAAGTTCCAAAGAAATTCGGAAACAAATCGTTGTCAATATTTACACCTCCGAAATTTACCGTGGTGTTAACACCATTCGGAGCAGTAAGATCAGGTTTGTGCCTGTTCACATTGTCTATCAATGTTCCTCCGCGGGAAGAAAAAGAAGCAATCGTTGGCGGGTCAACTCCATAAGCCGGTGTATTTGTGTACAACACAGCACCGACAGCAATAGCACTCTCCGCATTTGCCTGGCCAACAACAGTAGCTGTGCCCTGGTTGTGCTCGTTAATAAAACCATCACCTCTGAACATAATCCATTTGAATCGAACATTACCCGTTCCACCCTTGCGTGTGACAATAATATTTGCATTAACTGTTGCTTTTACCACGAAAGGCAAAATTTCAAGCGGATCGCCACCTGAATTATCCCTGTTGAAACCAAACAGGCGATTGCCGAATTGGTCAACAAGGTAAATATCCAAATCGTTCAATGCACCAACTGTTTCACCTATTGAATAAAAATTATCATCCCATTGTAATGCTATAGTGTAAGTGCCTTTTGCAAGGGTCAGACTTTGGAAATAATCTCCGCCTCCAAAATTGTGCGCAACACCTGCATAACCCGCAGGAGCCGGTGTCGGATTGAATACACCTTCATAAGATTTTACGCCAAAGTTTCCTGCAGAGGTAAAATAGTTAACACCGGAGGCAGCAACATCTTCTACTGCCTGGGCAATTACACCATCCCGGAAATAAGGTTCAGTGATGTAGGTAATATCATCTACAATTATATCACAACCCGCATCACGCAGCTCTTTAATTCCATCAGCAAAATTTCCGGCACTGATAAAACCCGAACGGAATACAAGTTCTGCATTAGGAGCCACATCATGAACAATTTGCATCATTCCTCTTCCCTCATCGCTGCCTCTTCCATAAGGGTACTCAGCAGTGAGAACAACAGGTTTCACGTAATTAATATTACCTGTTCCCGGTAAATCGCCATTGATAACATCAGTTTGAGCAGGGTTACCAAATTTGGTATTATAACTATCAGACATTACTCCGACTTTTACTCCATCACCTGAAACCTTCCAGGCCAGTTTAGCTTTATCAGCAAGTATGGCGGCATCACCCTGGGTAACGGTTAATCCTGTTGAAGGAAAAGAACTCCTGATGGGCCCATAGTACGGTCTTACGTAATTAATGAGTACCGGCAAGGAATCTAACATGGGTAAATTGGCAATCGGAAACATACCGGTGATGATCAAAGTAGTATCTCCGTTGTCAATAATATCAGTCATTCCATAAGCAGGTGTTTGGAGTAATGCAAGAAGCGAATCGTAATAATTTACGTTTGCAATAACTTCAATCAAAACATCTCCCTGAACATCGTCTATGAGGAAGACGTTATTGTTAGCTGTCGTGTCAACCAATGAATCAGGATAATTATAAAGCTGGGTTAATTCTGCCCCGATTAAATTACTTAATGTATCATTAACAGGCGGTTCATAGTAAGGGAGGATACAATTTGTGACAATCACATTTAAAGATGCCGAGGCAGTACAACCATTATAATCAGTTACTGTAAAGCTGTAATCACCTGCCGATAAATTTAAAGTGTCATCACCGGAAAAAGTATATGGAGGTGTCCCGTTTGTAACAACCAGGTTTACACTGCCTGTGGTTTGTCCGGTTTCAGCGCAAACAATAAGTGTATCTGCTGATGAAGTGGTAAGAGTAATGGCGCAGGAGAAAGCATCACTTCCATTACAGTCTTCGTCAATGCCATTATTTGGAATATCAAAAGCTCCCTGGTGAATACTTGCATCGTAATCATTACAATCAGTGCCATCTAAAATAAAACCTGAGGGTTGAGAACATGCATAAACAGAGTAAGTGGTACTTCCATGTGCATCTAAATCCCGGTCGCGGTAATAGACAGTGCCTGCAGTAACTGTTACATCCTGTGTACAGGACACGGAATTACCAATTGAATCTGCAGCCGTCCAGACTACAGTAGTTGTTCCAATAGGAAAACAAGTTGGAGCATCATTGGTAACAGCAACACCTACACATCCTCCTGTTACGACAGGCGAAGGTGTACCCACTATAAGAAGTCCTATAGCCGAGCTTCGATTATTATTGAACCTGTAAGCCTGGCAAAAATAATCGAGTGATCCTTCCTGGGTCAGATAATAAATACCGGGCACAGTTGGTGCAGTAAAAGTACCTGAAGTATATGACGCAGTATAACCGTCATATATACTTCCTTCGCACTGTAAAGTTTGAAATGTAGAACCAATTCCTATATGCGATTGTACAACACAACCCGGGCAATATCCTGTACCGCTGTTAAAGGAAACAGAAAGGCTATACGCTAAACTTACAGTTGAGCCGGGTGCAACAGTAGCTGTATTGCTGCCACCATTAATGTACACTCCTGAATAAGTAATAAACCGGTCCGCGTAATCTATTGTAACAGGTGTTGGAATGGCAGGCGTATCAGGAAAAAATTTGACCAGGCAGGCTCCGCTTGGGCTGTCCTGGCAAACAGTGATATCAGCAGGGCATGCAGTAATTGAAGGGAAACAATTGCAACCCGTGCTGAACACAGCCTGTGGATCATGTGCGCTTCCCCAATTTGTATTCATATATGATGCATCATCTACCTGTATGCAGGTTAAGAGGGGAACACCGATGACGAGGAACGATGTAAGATTGGTGTTATTCCCGTTTTGAATGTTGAGCGATGTTAGCGTCACATTAAAAGAGCAATCAAACTCTGTCAGGTTCACATTCTGGGAGAGGTCTAAGCTTGTTATGGAATTATATTGACAGCTGACATGTGTAAGAGCTGTGTTGAGAGATGTATTGAGAGATGTTAAATCGTTCTCGCTGCAACCTAATACTGCCAGTCCTGCATTGTTAGAAATGTCTAAACTGGTAAGATTGTTTGTCTGGCACTCAAGTCTCCAGAGGGCTGTATTTGATGACAGATTAATACTTGTTAATTGATTGTTATGAACAATTAACTCCGTTAACGCTGTATTAGTTGAAACATCGAGAGTTGTCAATTGATTGTGATCACAAACTAATATCCATAAGGCATCATCGTTGGTGATGTTCAAACTGGTTAATTGATTGGAATAACATTGCAATGAACCTAAGTTGGGTAAGTCAGACACATCAAGGGTTGTCAGAAGGTTGGTATTACAATCTAAACTTGTAAGAGCAGTATTGGCGGAGACATCTAAACTTGTCAAACTATTATTGCTGCAATTGAGCGAAGTAATGTTAATGAATGCTTCAATACCTGTAAGATTGGTAATGGCAGAAGTATTTACATCAATGGCGCCTGTATATGCAACAGCTTCGTAACACTGAACTTCTCCGTCATCATTTATATCAATTGTAGTAAGTGTATTAGTCAGGTAAGCTTTAAAGCTTCCGTCAGGAATACTTACAGTACAACCGCAATCGGTACTATATGTAGCCTGCCCATCTTTATTACCAATGCCACCAAAATTGGCATTCATAAATGTGGGATTATCCACCTGTATGCAATACAGGGATGGATTACCATAAGCATAAAAATCTGTGAGGTTATTGTTATTGCCATTCTGAATATTAAGGCTGCTTAATGACGGAGTGTTACTAATATTCACCCATGTCAGTCCTGTCTGTGCAGACAGATCCAGGCTGGTGAGTGCAGTACCGGGACTGTTAAAAAATGTTATTGCAGTATTTGCTGAAAGATCAATACTTGATATGGGATTCTGACCAAATAACAATGTATTAAGCTGCAAATTGTTGCTCAGATCAAGGCTTGTTAATTGGTTCTGGGCACAGAACAGGTAAGTAAGCTGGGTATTTGCACTCAGGTTAAGTGTTGTAAGAGAGTTGTTATAACAGGTCAGTCCATTCAGTGCAGTGAATGCTTCAATCCCTGTTAAATCAGCAATACCCAATCCATTAATATACATATGACCGGTATATGCAGCTGCTTCCGAACATTGTATCTCTCCATCACTATTTGTATTGATTAATACATCGCCAAGAAGATATGTTTTAAAATTTGCATCAGGAATAGTGACAGTACAACCAGGTTCGCCAACCTGGAAATCGCTGAATGAAGTCATTCCGCTTGCCACTATGGAAGTCGCGAATTGACTTGCAGTAAATGGGTTAGACCAGGCCGGGGCATTGTACTTTGCGACAACGAAATTAGAAGTATTTGCTCCTGCATCTACATCTCCTGGTGTCCAGTTAAAGGTAACATTGCTGGTGGAAAATACCGTTCCTGAATTTGTAAATACCCAATTACGGTTAACACTCTTTGCAGGATTGATGCCTGAAGTCGCAATGTTCGCGTGGTCGCCTCCTGATGATCTCACTATAACCCCCCCGGCTGTTGAAACGTTAAACAGGTCAACCGTTACAGGCGTATAGGCTAAAGCATCACCCACAGCAAAAACTTGAGAAGGGTTTCCGGTTGGAAAATTCCGCTGCATGTTACCATCCACATAGCTGCTGGCGGAAGCAAAATTTACACTCGCTCCTGCCTGTATTATAATTTTACTGGCGCCTGTAGTAATTTTTCCATTGTTTAAATGAAGGTTAAAATAGATGGATTGATTACTAAGTAGCGTCATTCCGGCTGCATTATTCATGGTTACAGTTTGAATAACCCCTGCTCCATTACCTGTAAGCACCTGCCCTGAACTGCCGTTGAAAGTAAGAGAGTTTAGTGAAACCTGGCCGCTGTTAGTAAAATAAGTTCCTGTAAAATTCAGGGTGGCTCCTGTAAGTTCTGCTCCTGCGGAAACATTAAAGGCTCCGTCTCGTGTACCGGCTGCATCAAATAATACAAAAACTCCCTGCGCTACATTTACTTGTCCTGAATTATTAAATATAATCGTAGCCGGAAGCGTTACTGTTGATGATGCATCATTCTTGGTAAACGTACCTGATGGCATATTATTAAAAGCCGGGGCTACAGGTGAGCCGTTTACGCCAAAGCTTCCGGAAGTGTTCATGGTAAATGTACCGTGATTATTAAACTGTACGCTGTTTGAAAACAATAATTGATTAGCGCCTGTCCAGTTTAAGTTTCCGTAGTTATTTATCGTGCGTGTATCTCCTATAATTCTGCTGCCCGGCCCGGTGCTGAGTGTTACGGTGGAACCTATTAAAAAACTGGTTGTGCCCGAACCACGCATATTGCCATTTGTCCAGATAAAGCTGGCACCATTGTTCACTTCAATTAAACCGGCACCTTCAATAAAACTTCCGGAAAAAGTCATGGATCCGTCAACCACCAAATCTGTTCCCGGTCCGTCATCAATTTGAAACGTTCCGCTGCTTACCGTTATGGACCCACCGGAAGTGATAACTACCTGGTCGGCAATGACAGGGGTGTTTACCGTAACGTTGTGTGTATTCAGAATTGAAATAACTCCGTCAGTGGAAGTTGGAGCAGACGGAGCCGCCAGCCAGGCAGTACCGTTATACTTTTGCCAGATGCTTATGGTGGTCCAGTTACCGCCTGAGAAGGTGCGGTAATCACCGGCAGTTTGCGCTTTCAGCGAAGTAAGAAAACAACAGAATAAGAGAGTGAGAATTGCGTTCGCATAGCGAATGCGTGTGGAGTTAAATAACTTCATAGTGTAATTGTTTTATAGAGTTTATAAATAGAGGGAATTTTACCGGGGTAGGGCACTCCTGTTGTTTTTTGGGGGGATTGCGGTTGCCGGTAAAATCGAATTGACAAACATAAGAATTGTAATTGTATTTGCAAAATTTTTTTTGTTAACAGCTTAAACTTTTTGGTTATTTGAATTTAAATATGAATGCATGCATAATCTCCGCAAGCGAATCATTGATTCCCGTCACCTCTCATTTCTATTAGTAACATTGAATTAAAAATTCAATTCATTGTACATAAAATGATCATTTTCAATTAATTTAATTAAGCAATTAAATACACAATGCCAGGTTGTAATTATGCTTCCGGAAGTGAGTCATTTTAAAATTTTTCGGGAAACTTTGTGGCTTAGTGCCTTTGTGGCAATATGTTTTAATGGATTATTAGCCACAAAGCCACGAAGAAACTTAATTAGTAAAATCCAATCTGACCCACTACCGAATTATAAATTATTTTGAAATCCTTAATTCCTTACCTCTCAAGCCACGGGTTCGCTATTCTGAATTTTACAGAAATGACTGACACAAACCCAGTTTATTTTCTCATACTGGTTAACCTTTGATGAACATACAATAGCCGTTTGCTGAAACCAACAGGTAATGAGCATTTGGTCTGAAATAACATTCAATTGGCAGGAATTAATGTATAACGGGATCAACCCTTCGTAACGATCTGCTCACAAAACACATGCAGTTCGAATTTGCATTTACTTGTTGTCCCGCAATTTTTGAACATATTCTTTGTCTTTTAAATCATAGCCCCTTACATGAAACTATCAATGGACGTACAAATTACTGCAAATGCGGTATTTTTTAAACTATTGACGCATGTAGTTTTGACATAATTAAAAATCAATCGTCCGTGCTGCAAAATTTATCCTGGCTGGCGCAAGTGGTGAATGAAACACCACGATTAATCTTTGCAATAAAAAGAATACATTTCTGATGCCCTGTTATTAAAGCTTTCAAACCGGATTTTCAAACTGACTTCAATACTAACTTTAAAAACAAAACTAAAATGAAAAAACACCTGCTCTTTATTTGCATGTTCGTTCTCCTTGCAGGAGAAATAACATATGGTCAACCGGCTAAATTCTGGGGAGTCACCAATACTGGCGGTATCGAAGATGAAGGAACTATTTTTTCCATGAACATTGACGGGACCAATTTCACTACTCATCATTCTTTTATTTCGGCAACCGGATCGGTTCCTTTTGCCAACCTGGTAAAAGCGAATAACAATAAGTTTTACGGAACCACTCACTACGAGGGTGCAAATTTTTTCGGTGTTATTTACAGCTTTGACCCCGCCACCAATACCTATACCGATATACTGGATTTTGACGGCATCAACGGAGGCATGGCAAACTGCGGGCTTCTTCTTGCAACAGACGGTAATTTGTATGGTGTTACGGAAGTAGGAGGCAGTGCCGGCAACGGAGTTTTATTTCGTGTAAACCCGGCTGATGATTCTTATACAATATTAAAACATTTCGATAATTCACCTCTGGAAGGCAGCTTCCCGTCAGGCTCACTTATGCAGGCTGCTAACGGATTAATTTACGGAACGGCTAATGCAGGCGGACGTAACAATCACGGAACTATATTCAGCTACAATATAGTAACCAATACCTACACTAAATTAGTTGATTGCACAACTGCCGATGTTCATAACCCCCTTGACGGGCTCATGCAGGCGAGCAACGGGTTAATTTACGGGATGTCTTCAAACAATGGTGCAGGGTGTGTTTTCAGTTTTGATATTGCCACCAATACACTTACCAGTATCAAAGACTTCTCTACCGGGGGACCTACCGGTTCGACTATCGGCACAGGGACTCTTGCTGAAAGTAATGGTAAGCTTTACGGAATGGTAAATGCAGATATGGTAACACCTTCCATAAAAGGGCACCTGTTCAGCATAGATATAACCAATGGCAATGCCTATGCTAATGTGTTTGATTTTTCTCCTGTTTTATCGGCTTATCCCAATGGAAGCACACCTTATGGACATGTTGTAAAAGCTTCAGATGGCAACCTGTATGGAAATACGTATGACGGTGGTTCAAATAACCTGGGCGTTTCATTCAGGTTTGATCCGGCAACAAGTACATTCACCAAACTTCACGACTTTGCAGGCGGAACGTCTGAAGGATCACGCCCTATTGCTGATCTTTTGGAAGTATTGCCCCCACCCTGCACTGCCCCGCCTGCTAAACCAGATCCAATAACCGTAAGCGGGGGAAGCGGTGGAGTTTGTACAGGTGACACGCGTATATACAATGTTGCACCCGTTGCCAATGTCGTTTATAGCTGGACAGCACCCACAGGAGCAAATATTACCAGCGGACAAGGGACTGCTACCATCAACGTCACTTTTACTGCTGGCTTTATAGCATCAGACAACTTATCGGTTACGGCAGGCAACTCATGCGGGACCAGCGGGAAACGCAGCCTTAAGATTACAAAAAATCCTGCACCTGACAAGCCCGGGCCCATCTCGGGCGCTGCTTCTGTGTGCAACGGATCAAACCACACCTACTCCATTAGCCCCGTTGCAGGCGCCACTTCTTATTTATGGACGGTTCCCCCGGGAGCGTCCATAACAGGCCCTCAGAACGGAACATCTATTAATGTTCATTTCGGACCGGCCGGAGGAGCTATTACGGTAAGATCATCTAACGGCTGCGGAACATCTGCTGTACGAAGCCGAAATGTGTCCGTGAATTGCCGTGAAGTGGAAGCAACTTATGAAAATGTATCGCATGTGGAAGTATTTCCTAATCCCGCTCATGATAAGATGACCGTGAAATTTGAAGGCAGCAGTGATGAAACATTTACTGTTAAAGTAACTGATATGACGGGCAGGGTAATGCTGAGCCGGGAGCATAATGCACAGGAAGGGCTTAACAAATTTGAAATCAATGTACGTGGATTTGCAAAAGGCCTGTATATTGTCAGTGTGCAAAACGGGGATTGCATCAAGCAATTGAAGGTGTTAGTGGAATAGTATTTTTATCCCGGAATATTCTGCTAAAACCCGGAGAAGTCCGAAGGGCTTTAAGGTTGTTATATTGCAACCTGTCAGGATCCCGATGCATGGGGACTACCTTGCGCCCTTGTTGGTGTTGCGCGAAAGCTTGCGAAAGGAGACACCAACAAGTAATTTAGCACCATGCAAGATGCAAGCGAACAACATCCCATCCAGTTTTTTACTGCAACCATACTTGAATGGAAGCATTTGCTGAAACCGGATAAATACAAAGACATCATAATTTCAAGCCTCCGTTATTTAACGGCTCAAAGAAGAATTGAAGTTTTCAGCTTTGTCATTATGCCCAATCATATTCACCTGGTCTGGCGAATGGGTGAAAATACAAAAAGAGAGCATGTGCAGCGCGATTTTCTTAAATTTACATCGCAGCAAATTATTAAGGACCTGGAGAAGAATCATCCTCTTGTTTTGGAAAAATTTAAAGTTGACGCCAAAGACTGCGCTTACCAGGTATGGGAAAGAAATGCACTTTCAGTTGATATTTATTCACGGAAAGTATTAGAACAAAAGCTGGATTACATTCATAACAATCCTGTTCAGGAAAAATGCCTGCCTGCCGGTAGGCAGGGCAGCTTTCTGTCGAGGCTGAAGATTACAAATATTCAAGCATCCGGTTTTATGAAAAGGAAAGCACAGAATGGGAATTTTTAAAAAGATATGAAAATGAGATATGAAAATATTGTGTTCAGTCCTCCAATGCTTGTTGGTGTCTCTGCCCTCTGGCTAACACACAACACCAACAAGGGCGCAAATTCACGAAAAAAAATTAATTTGACTAAAAGCTTCAATATATGAAAATCACTACACAATTAGTCAGGTTTAGCTTTGTAATTGTATTTTTATTTCCATTTGTTTTAAATGGACAACATTTTCGTTTGGATCCCGGAGAGATGGAGAAGATACATCATGAAACTCCTGGCGATGCATATCTTCCAAACAAGCATAGTAATAAAAAAACCACACCGGCATTCAAATATCAGTACAGGAATACCAAGACTTCGCAACTCACCGGCAGCACCATTTTTACAAACCAGGTAAATGTGAACGCTGCAGGGCAAAACATTTCAGATGATGCAGCCAATGAACCAAACATAGCAGTGAATCCATTGAATCCAAATGAAATGGTTATCGGTTGGCGGCAATTTGATAATGTATCCAGTAATTTCAGACAGGCAGGATGGGCTTACTCATCTGATGCAGGTCAAACCTGGACATTTCCCGGAGTCATAGATTCCGGTATTTTTCGTTCTGATCCTGTTCTTGATTATGACCTTAACGGAAATTTTTATTATAACAGCCTCACCGTAAATGGAAACCAATATCCCTGCAAAGTATTTGAAAGTACTGACGGGGGTGTTACATGGAACAATGGAGTGGATATAGGAGGAGGTGATAAGCAATGGATGACCATTGACCGCACCGGGGGAATCGGTAATGGTAATATTTACTCAACCTGGACGCAGCTTTATTCTTTTTGTTGGCCGGGTAATTTTACCCGTTCAAGCACAGGAGGAAGCAGCTTTGAAAGTTGTACTCCCGTGGCTGGCATTCCTGCATTTGGAACCATGGCTGTCGGAATTAACGGCAGCTTGTTCATTGGCGGGTCAGGATGGACGAGTGATACGCTGGCAATTGCTAAATCGCCCAATGCTAAAATTCCCGGCTCAACAATTAATTGGAACACTGTAACAATAGCTTTAAATGCAAGCATAGGTTTTTATACCCCTGTTAATCCTGACGGCATATTAGGCCAGGTAAATATTGATATAGACCGCTCCAGCGGCCCGGGATCGGGAAATATTTATGTTGCTTTATCGGTAATACTTTTTTCAGGCGATCCGGGCGATGTGATATTTATGAAAAGCGTCAACGGGGGGACAATATGGAGCGCTCAGCAAAAAGTAAACGATGACACTTCAACATCAAATACCCAGTGGTTTGCAACCATGTCGGTTGCGCCAAATGGAAGGATTGATATTGTATGGCTCGATACCCGTGATGCACCTGCCGGGTCTGATTCTTCAGCGCTTTACTATTCTTATTCCGTTGACCAGGGAGCCACATGGTCTGCCAATGAGAAGATGTCAGCAGGTTTTGATCCTCATGTGGGTTACCCTAACCAGGATAAAATGGGTGATTATTTTGATATGATCTCTGACAATAACGGGGCTCACCTTGCGTGGGCAAATACTTTTAATGGTGAACAAGATGTTTATTACAGCCACATAGTTCCGTCAATTCTTACAGGTAAAGATGAGATTGCCCTGAACTCATCTTTTTCAGTTTTTCCCAATCCGTCTAACGGTGCGTTTGTTATTGCCGCTCCGGCATCACCATATAAAATTGAAATTACAGATATGCTTGGTGAAAATGTTTTCTCAATGACCATGCTTAAAGCAAAAAATGAAATAAATATTTCTGATCAGCCTGCCGGTATTTATTTTCTAAAAATTACTTTACGGGATGGTCGCATAGTAGTAAAGAAAATAATCAGGGAATGAAATCGCGATTGAAACAGCTCCGGGCGAAACCTGTATCCTGATTCTTAAATTAAATTAAAATCTTATTTTCCTCCCCGGGGTTTCCGCGTCCCGAAAAACGGAGACTTGGAAAGTACACAACAGGAGAATAACAGGGCGGCACACATGTATTTCAATGCTGCACTGCAAATTTTTTGCTGACTTGCACGCTGCCGGATGACATGCGTAAGAAATAAATTCCGCTGTTGAATCGTGAAACATCAATTTTGATTTTGTGTTCCGTAGCTGAAACCTTCGATTGATAAACTTCTCTGCCAAATAAATCATAAACAATCACTTCACCCTCTTCTCCTGTTAACAAATAATCAGTAACTATTAACTGGTTGCCGGCAGGATTCGGGTACACCCGGAATGAAAGGAAAGCGCTTTGGTTTTCCTCCACAGAAACAGGAAGCACTATGCGCGTTTTCACGGTATTGGTAATGACAGGCAGGTTGAAATCAAAAAATATTGCTGCTTTATTCACTATATTATGCCCTGCTGTAAGTGTATCATAAGGTTTGATCCGGTAATGAACAAAGCCATGGCTTAACGGTTCGTTTACATTGCTGTCGGCCAATTGAATGTTGTCAAAATGAAAAATAATAAGCCGTGATGCCTGCTGGTAATCCGCCTGCACCGGGTGGCTTGCATTTCTATATTCAAACGTTGTCATATCAAGGTGACGGCTTATATTGTCCGTTATCATTACATTAACTGCGGTATCAGTACCAGTATTTTGAAAACGGATGATATAGTCAAGGTAGGTCTGTGAGGCAACCTGCGTAGTAGTAAGGATGCTGTCGGATACTATTTTATCATTGGGATCCGCTGAAGATGTTACATAATTTCTCCAGCCTGCGCTGTTATCAGCGGGCGAAACGTCAGTTGTTATGGGTTCAATTTGTGAAGATGTCTCAATAGGCGAACCAACGGGCGCTGTTATGCTGACGCTGAATATTACACCGATAATCGTTTCCTGCAGGGGAACAAGATTTACGGCATTCCACACAATAGAATCAGCAGTTACTATTGCAGGCGGAACAGAGGAACTCTGGTAAGTGAGATAATCTCCGGGAAACAGCTTTACTGTTGCAGATTGAAAAGTAGTTCCTGCATTTTTACAAACAAGCCCATAACCTCCTGTGAAGCCCGGAGAATAATCACCGTACGGAACCAGGTCAATCTGCAAATCATGGATGCCGGGAATGGGCGCGGCAGGAAAATCATTCAATGAATCCATTTCATCAAGAGCAGCAAATGCTGCGGTATGAAAAGGCGGTGATATTGTATAATTGCTGACCCCTGGAGCCTGCACGCTGAATGAGCCTGGAGTGAGCAACGTCAGGTTATACTTGCCATCCGGGCCCGTTAACGCGATTCTTCCTGTTCCCGGCTCAGAAATAATTTTATTGTAAATTACCGGCTCACCGGCATCAAGCTGCCCGTTAGTAATCGTATCATAATACACCTGCCCTGTTATTGAATTATAATGAGATGCAAGACTTAATACCCAGGAATCATAGCCGCCTTTATTATTGGTCACATCAATATCATTTGAATGCCCGTATCCCCCTACTACATAGCCGTTGGTTGTAAGGTCTATACTATAGCCGCCATCAAAGTCGCTCCCGCCTAAGCATTTTTGCCATTGCAATGAACAGGCTGAATCCA
This sequence comes from Bacteroidia bacterium, assembly GCA_035275625.1. Classification (GTDB taxonomy): domain Bacteria; phylum Bacteroidota; class Bacteroidia; order AKYH767-A; family OLB10; genus DATEMK01. The sequence continues at coordinate 3,717 of DATEMK010000112.1, read as the reverse complement.
CCTTTACCACCCAGGTATCATATCCGCCACGCAGCCCGCTTACCATTCCATCAGTGGAGATTGTATAACCTGAACCAATAAATCCACCGTCATTAAGTTGTTGTAAAGAGCTTATTCTATCAGAACCGCTGCCTCCGAGGCAGCGCTGCCATATAATGTTTCCGGCTGTATCAAGCTTTACTATCCATCCATCACTGGAACCATGGATTGATGTGACGTCACCATCATCAGAAAACGTATAACCTGTAACAACATAATTTGAATCGCTCAATTGAATTATTTTATCCGGAACCTCACTCTCTGTTCCTCCAAGGCATTTCTGCCATTGAATGGTTCCCGATGAATCAAGCTTCACGATCCAGTAGTCAACTGTGAAACCTCCGGGATCGTGCAAGCCTGTTACATCTCCATCAATTGATTTTGTATCTCCGGCAACAATATATCCTCCGTCATAAGTTGCATCTATTGAATATCCGTTATCGGCATTGCTTCCCCCAAGGCATTTTTGCCACTGAATATTTCCCGTGCTGTCTGTTTTAAACACCCAGACATCTGGTCCTCCATGATTACCGCTCACATCACCATCATTTGAGTTCGAACTTGTCACAACCAAAAGACCACCGTCATCCGTGAATTTCATTTCCGGAAATACAAACGAGTCAGACTCATGAAAGGATCCTCCATAACTTCTTTCGGATTGAATATTTCCTGCATTATCCAGCTTTACTATCCATATATCACTTTGTCCATGATTTCCTGTCACATCATGATCATCAGATTGGCTTAGTGCCATAAATGTATAACCTCCGTCAGCTCTTTGAATGATTTCCATTCCCTGATCAAAAGCTGATCCTCCGTAATTTTTTTGCCATTGCATGTCCAGCGCACTGTCGAGTTTGATAACCCATACATCTTTCCATCCATAATTTCCTGTAACATCCCCATCAGGTGAGTCTGAATATCCAATCACAATAAAACCACCATCTGCAGTCTGATGCACCTCAGTGGCAAACTCATCTGAGGATCCGCCAAAGTTTTTTTGATAGGCGAGACCGGGAATTTGAGCATTGCTGTTTATAATGACGGTAAAAAGAAAAATAAATAACAGGGAAGGTCTGAATGAAATCATGCGGAAAGAATTTGGCAGATCAAAAGTAAATAAATTTATTATCAGATTCAGCGTAGCTGAAAAAGAGGTAACACTTTTCTTTTTTAAATATTTCAATGTGCATCCAGAGATTCAGAGTCTGAGTTCAAAGACATCAAACGTAAGTTCAGAGATTCTTAACCTATGTCCGAAGACTGCAAGCCTTGATTCAAAGACACAGAGTATAAGTTCAAAGATTCTTTGTTGAAGTTCAAAGACAAAAAGTATAAGTTCACAGACTCTTTGTTAATGTCTTTATCCTCACAGTCAGTGTTCAAAGACTCCGGGTTATAGTTCAAAGACGCGTTTTTGAAGTTCAAAGACACAGGAGTTTACAACACAGACTTCAAAGCTGAGTTCGAAGACTTGTACTTTGAGTTCATGGAGTCTTTGGGGGTTTGAGGAAGGAGTCTGTTCAATAAACTGTGTAAGGTCGCACTAATAATGTCTTTTGATTTTTTTAAACCTTACAGGTGCTTCGCGATCCGTCAGGATGTAGGATTCAAATATCCAGATTATCCCATTCATCTCCATTTACCCAACGAATTGCAGATAATTTTCCGTTTAGCATGCCCCATTCAAAATCATCCCAGGATAAATTTTCTTTTCCATACTTCTTCTCTACAGCTCTTGCTGATTTTTTTGCACCTTCCCAGATATCCTTGACAATGGTTTTATGTGAGGTTTTTACATCAAAATCTTTTCTATCAATAATTTTTATTTCCCCCCTTTTAATTTTATAAGCTCTGATTTGATGACGATTATACCATATTTTTTGCTCTAATTCATTTGCCATATCCATCATTTCGGTTAGCCCTCTTGGTTCATAGTGCCAATCATTTTCAAATTCTATGTTCTTTATTAATTCAGAGTTTATATAGTGCAGTGCTTCAGGTAAGCTTATAAAATAAGAAGATTTTATTGAATCAAAAGCACCAGCTATATCTCCATGCGGTATTTTTTGATTTCCATTTTTTAAACTAAAATCATCTTTGTTATGTGTAATAAACATTAATTTAAACTCCTGAGCCTCATTTCTTAATTTATACTCTAAGTATAATTCGAAAATAATTGAATCACCAATACTATTTTTAGATAGATGGAACGGAGCTTTTTTGTCTATTGCTCTTTTCGCAGATCTTAATATTATTTCATCAGTAGTTTTAAGTATTTCAGATTCTGAAAATAATTTCTCTATTCTTTGAATAGAACCGAAAATAGATTCACCAAAAGTTGGAATTTTATGATTCAAATCATTGAGTTGGGATACCATTAATGTTTTAGTTTTGTGTTCGCCATGACTCACAACCATCTCTTTGACCTTATCAAAATGACTGGAAAGACTTTTGGCAGCATCACGTACAATTCTTTCTTTATTTCTATCAAATTCAGAAATTATGATTTCAGGAATTATAAGAGAAACTTCCTCTTCTTTTATAAACTCTTCTAATAAACTCAACAGTTTTTCTCCATTCGCGGTCTTGGCAAGATCCCACCAAATACACGTATCAATTAATAATTTTGTCATTTCGTTTGGATTATAATTTAATGACTTCCAAGGGGCTTAAAAAAGTTATTATTTATTATTTTAAATTCACAAAACCATTGGTAACTGAACTCTAATATCTTAATCTAAGATGAAAAATTTTTCTTCACCGCCAAATACTCCACTAGTCTTTTAAACTGTTGCTTTAATTGATACCTTTCACACCTTAGGGTTCCTAAAAATAAAGGAATGTCTTTGTCAGTCATATTATCAAGAATTAACGGAGTGATTCGCTGTTTTGACGTGCCGCTGATTACGCGACCCAATATGCCCTGGTATTCTGTTTTTGACCAGCCGGACTGCAATTGATTACTACTGAGACATGGAATTATATTTTTGCTTCTTAGCAAACCATCTGTTATTTTATCTATAACACTATCACCGGGCTGAATTTGTTCTTCATCTAGCCAATAAGAAATATTTTTTTTCCTGAATTCTTCTGTAATTTTTCTTACCTCCGTTTTGTCTTTGGATGAATGGCATAGGAAAGCATCCCATTGAAAATTTTCCCTGCGTAAATTTTCAGGCTCAATTCCGTCAAGCAGATCTTTTACTTTAAATTTTTTTTTTAATTTTCCGACAAAGTATTCTTCAATACCGCTTTCTTCATAGCCGATCAATTCAGCATACTCCACGCTGTGGTTTTCTTCACTGGGTAAAGGAATCCATTCGGTAACTTCCATCTTTTCAAATATTTTGTGAAGGTCATGGAATGTTTTTCTGATAAAAGCAAAATGCTCACGCCTGCGCATCCCGCTGAGCGTTATATCTATCCTTCGTTCTTTTAAATCTGCAATGATGATGGCTGTGGACTTAAAAATATCCACTGATAAAACAACACCAGTGCGCCAGCGCTGCTCGTCTTTTATATCCTCATGCATCCTGACAATAAACCGCGTGATGATGGAGCGCGGGAGAAGGTCTTCGTATTTGAAAAAAAACCGCAGCACATTGCCCTTATGCTCTTCCAACACGGGTTGTTGAATATCCATTAATTCAGGGATAAGGTATTCCTTGTGATCTC
>DATEMK010000111.1:0-7233 GCA_035275625.1 Bacteroidia bacterium | reverse complement strand
ATAATTTATCCTCTTTTTATTCAGGCGAAATTTTATTTCCACACATAATATGCTCCTGCGTTCAGCCTGATTTTATTTTTTTTCATCCTCCAAGGGCTTAGATCAGTTCCTTATTTTTGCTGATATATCATCAATGAATTTTAACCATTCTCTTTATTATTAAATCAAAAAATATTATTAAACATAAATTCAAAAACAATGAAAAAAATCATATTGATTTCAAAAATTTCGGTAAAAATATTATTTGCGTTGTCCTTAATAACTTTTTTGGCTGCAGGCTGCCGCGAGAAAAAGGGTTGCACGAATCCCGCTGCAGCTAATTTTGACAAGGATGCTGAAGAAGATGACGGTTCGTGTATAATACGAGGGTGCACAGATCCGATGGGCTTAAATTATAATGCTGCTGCAAATTCAAATGATGGCAGCTGTCAATTAGCAGGTACGGGTGGCAATACAACTATTGTTGCATTTCCCCAGCATCATGGCGAACCCATTTTTAATTTTCCAAATTATCGTGACACGGCTTATGTGAAATTCAATGCACAGGAATTTCCCGGAACGAGTCCTTCTTCCTATGATGCAATTTTTATAGGCGATCACATTGGCGAAGATCACGTTCACTTAGAAGGATTGAAACCCGGTAAGTATTTTATCTATATGGTGGGTTTTGATACGACAATTAACCAAAGAGTAACAGGCGGAATTCCTTACATTTTAACCCAGGCTTCAGGTGAAGTGGACTTGAATGTTCCTGTAACGGAATAAGTACGTCCTCCCCCAACAGAGGAAATAAAGTTATTACCTGATTGATAAGTCCGTTTGGCAGAGTCCCCAAACCCGGGGACCTATATGGATATAGAATTATAACCATCCTGCCGGGATGTGGTTGTAAAAGTCTATTTTATTATCACCGGTTTTTTTAAGGTTTCTTCAGGTTTCTGAGGAATCCTTATTTTTTTGTAACCATCAGTTCAACGGTTACGTAGATAATGGAAAAAACTTACAACTATGTTAGTACCTGCAATGAATCCAATGGAAATCTACAAAGAAATTGTGGAAGACGGAGTAAACGTAATGAGAACAGTAACCACCAAGATGCACATACAAGCGCACGTAATGAAACGAACTCACCAGTTCAAATGGGTGGAAACACTGCATATTAAATCAGCGCGCAACAATAACTGGAGCGTTACGATCAATATCTCAGGAACTGTGAAAAATGTTAATATGTATGTTAAGACTGATGACAAACAGGGATTGACTGCATACAGCGTGCTGATGCTCCAGGACATTCCCATGCTTATTAAATATAATGCGCACTTTTTTAAAAGGTACAGGGAAAGGATGTTTCTTGAGGAAACAAAGCCTGACCAGGTCCTTAAAAAGTTTTTCAAGAATAATATTCATATCACACCTGCTTATTCAGAAAAAGCGGAGGATGGGACCATCATGGCTGCGATTTCACTGCCCGAGGGCATGGGACTGGGAAGATTTTCTGACTCCTCTCCTATTACAGAAATGAAAACTTTTATTGCTCACGGCACCCTGAATAAAGGTCAGCGCCAATTAATTCAAACGCTGAATGAAGACGAATCTTACCAGGATGGAATTTCATTTATCGGTGGGGGTACGGTTAAGGCGCATTAAATTTTCTCCCTTTTGATTTTACCGGTTAATGTTTCTCAAATCTCAGAGACTTTACCGGGATTTTGATTACATCTTCTGATGTGAGTTTTCATTTTATTAATTTTGACAGGTTGTAACGCCTTAAAACAAAATATCCCATGCCTTACATTGACTTCAGGACAAGAAAAAAAGTGAAAATGTTTGACGGAATTACAGGTGCCATGTACCATTCTGACCATATTACTTTTGCACATGTGACATTGGAAAAAGGCGCTGATGTTCAGGCTCACAGCCATATACACGAGCAATGGACACACGTGATAGACGGTGAAATGCAATTTGATATTGATGGTGACAAATCACTTTTAACAGCGGGAATGACTGCATTTATTCCGTCAAATACCCCTCATTCAGCTAAAGCAATCACGCAATGTAAAGTGATAGACTGTTTTTTACCGGTACGGGAAGATTTTGTTGAGCTGGAGAAGCAGGTAAAATAAAGCGGATAAATTTATTTTTGAACAATTTATTTTTGAACAATTAATTTTTGTGCAGTATAATTCTTTGCTGAATTTACACGGAGAAAATAAATTCCGTTTTTCAATCCTGAAATATCAATTTTATTTTTGCTCCGCGTTTTGATTACGCTGCTGCATGAACCATTCAGAATTTCAATTTCATCATCATCATTTTCCGAAAGCACGTTTACAAAATCAGTTGCAGGGTTTGGAAATAATGTAAAGCCATCAGAATGTTCAACCCAATTTCGCAATGCAATAGTATTTGATAAAGAGGTTTTACCATTATAATCTGTTTGTTCCAGGCGGTAATAATTTATTCCTGCAGCCGGGTTGCCGTCAATAAAAGAATACTTTAATGTTTGCGTGCTGTTACCCGCTCCGTTAATCCGCCCGATGGTTTCAAAACAGGTTCCATCGCTGCTTCGCTGCAAAGAAAAAAAATGATTATTTTTTTCGATGGCGGTTGTCCAGGAAAGAATATTTTTTGAGTTAAATACTTCTCCGTAAAATGAAACAAGCGTTACGGGCAAAGGTGTACTGGTAAAGGTCATCACGTAACCGGGCAACCCTAAAGTAACAGTTGCCGAACCCGTAGAAACAGCGCCCGCCACGTAGTTACAACTCATTCCACCATTATCCGGTTGGTTAATTCGTCCGAGAGAGGTAACGTTGTATTCAGCAATATAAATTTTATTATCGGGACCTAACTGCAGGGAGCCTGAAAATCCACCGGGGGCAAACCCGATCTGCTGGATGCTGCTGTTAATGGCTGCTGCGCCTGAAAGTGTAACATCCCATTGATAAATTCCTGAAGCGGTGAGCGGAGTGGCATATAAAAACTGCGATGACGGTGAAAATTCAAGTCCGTAAACACCATAAAATGCCGGAGGAACATCAAGGTGCCTGGCGTTAGAAATAATTCCAGTTGATGCATCAAAATCAAAGAGGTTAATAAAGTTATCGAAGCTGAACGTAGTGGCAATTTTATTTCCGTCCGGTGAAAATTTCAGATGACCGATGTAGTCATCATAAATCATAACCGGGTCTCCGGCAGCGCTGATGACCGGGCTGCCTGCAATTCCTGATGATGAAAGCGACCATGCCTGCAGGTTATTTGAACCTCTTTCGTGAACGACCACCCAGGCATTAGTTCCCGAAGCATCTTTTACAGCAGCTATCCTTTCGGTTATGTTGGAGGCTATGAGCGCATTTTTAACAGTGACCTGTCCCAGGCCGCCCTGCAAAGACATATCCACAATTGAATAAGAAAAATTACCCGGCATACTCTGATCCTCTATGGTAAAGATGTAAAATAAAACAACGCTTCCCGGACGCGGAACAATCAGTGCGGATTGCGTGGTTGACCATCCTCCTGCCAGCCCGGTTCCGTTAGTCATTACCTGGTGATTTTTATTCCACACCGTTATTCCATCGGTATAAAATAACAATGCGCCTGAAACATCCGTAATAGTTGCGCAGCCTTCCTGTGTGGATAATTGCCCGTTTGAAAGAACAACCGGGCTGCCGCTATTGAAATTGAGTCCTGCATTCTGACCGAAATACCAGATCCTGGCAGGGTTTTGTGAAAATATTTTTTCCGGCAGTATAAAGATTATAAAAGCATACAGGCAAATGCAACAGGTTAGTAGTTTTGATTTCATAACCACTGGTAATTTCCAAAGGCTAAATTAAACTTTAATTCATTCATGCGGCTGCACCAAACCGAGGAATTCTTATTTTCTCTTTTAAATAAATGATTTTCATTTTTTATCACAGGGTTCGGACAACACGATTATAAAAAATTTATGCCATGATTAAAAATGTACTTTGCAAAAAATGTATTCCCTCTTCATGAAATGTTTTTTCACTATAATTAACTTTGCATAAAATTAAGAATCAAATATGAAACGCAGAGAATTCATCAAAGGCTCAGCCATCATAGGAGCAACAGCAATCACACCGAACCTGCTCAAAGATGCATCCGGAATGCTTGAATCTTCAAAGGGCAGAAAAGTTTACCGCGTATTGACCGCGAATAAAACACTGGTGGGAACACTGCCTGTGCTGCGTGCGTTTGCAGGCGATCACAACGACTATGTGTCACCGTATGTTTTCTTTGATGAGTTTGGCCCCGTTAAGGTGAATGTGAATGATAAACCACTGCGCGTAGATGCGCATCCTCATGCCGGAATAATACCCACCACATATTTCCTTGACGGGAACGGTCACCACAGGGATAGTCTGAACTATGATTTTCAAATTGGCAAGGGCGATTTCATGATGTTCACTTCCGGCAAAGGCGCTATTCACATGGAGGAGACGGGCAAAAAATTATTTGACAATGGCGGCTTGTACCATGGTTTTCAAATCTGGCTCAACATGCCATCTAAATATAAGTTTGTAGACCCTTCCACCGATGTGCACCGCACGGATAAGATGGCAGAGATTAATGCAAAAGATTATTCAGCGAAAATTGTTCTTGGCGAACTGTCCGGAGCAAAATCAAAAATTGTAACACTCTTTCCCGTATTTTATTTTCACATTAAAATGAAACCGGGCTGCAGGCTAAACATACCTGTTAACCCCATGCACAACGCTTTTGCCTATATAATCAAAGGAAGCATCGAAACCGAAGGAAGAAAAGAAATTAAAACAAACCAGGTGGTATTGTACGAGCGCGGAGAAAGCAATGTGAATTTGTTCAGCGCTGAAGATGCTGAAATATTGCTGCTCGGAGGCAAGCCGCATAATGAACCGGTGTATGCCTATGGTCCGTTTGTAATGAATACTGAAGAAGAAATCAGGAGGTGCTACAGCGATTACCAGTCAGGTAAAATGGGCAACCCGGAATCTGTTAATCTTTCAAAATAAGATTTTTTCTTTGTACTTTCAAGGTTCCGCCTCTTGATCATATCACAGTACTTTTTGGCGCCCACGGTGGCTGTGCTGCCTGTTTTTCTTCTGTAAACGGAACAAAAACAGAAGTTGCTGCTGCAGGATTATCAGTTCTGCCTGAAAAAATGGTATATATCCAACCACCAGGTACTCTCATAATGGATATGTCCTTTTGGTTTTCAGGGCTGATTATATCATGCATCTTCATTTTAGTTAACTTTTCCAATTCGTTATCCATAACTTTTTTTGTAAATATAAATATTTTCTCACTGAAGTACAGACGAGTTGCTCATCACTTTTGTTTATTTTTGCATCCAATTTAAAATTAACATTAACAAATAAAATATTTAATATGAAAAATCATTTAATGAAATCTGTTGCAGTCGCATCTGCCATTGCATGCTCTGTGATGGGCGCTCATGCGCAATCCATCAAAACTCCTGCTCCAAGCCCCACACAAACTGTAACACAGGCTTTCGGACTGGGAGAAATAAAAATTGAATACTCACGCCCGAGTGTAAAAGGCCGTGTCATTTTCGGTGATCTTGTGCCTTACGGCAAAGTATGGAGAACAGGAGCCAACCAGGCTACCAAAATAACTTTTTCGGACACCGTTAAAGTAAACAACACATCGGTTGCCCCCGGAACTTACGCTCTTTATACCATGCCGGGACAGGCTGAATGGGACATTATGCTTTATAAAGATTTAACCCTTGGAGGAGATGTTGCTGAATATAAAGCTGAAAAAGAACTGATGCGTTTTAAAGCAAAGTCATCTGCGATGAGTGATAAGACAGAAACTTTTTCGATCCTTGTCAACAATGTTACTTTCACCTCCTGCTCCATTGACCTTGTGTGGGATAAAACAAAAGTGAGCATACCGGTAACGGCAGATATTGACACCAGGATTGAAGCGCAGATCAAGAAAGAACTTGCTCCGGGCGATCGCAAACCTTATTATGCTGCGGCTAATTATTATTTTGAAAACAATAAGGACCTCCCCAAAGCGCTTGAATGGGCAAACCTTGGAGCAGAAAATAATCCTGATGCATACTGGATGACACATCTTGTGGCAAAAATCAAAATGAAAATGAAAGATTACCCGGGAGCGATTAAATCGGCAGAAATGTCAATGGCGAAAGCACAGGCAGATAAAAATGCTGATTTCGTTGCACTGAATGAAAAGCTTATTGCTGAAGCTAAAAAAGGCGGTAAGTAATATTAATTACAACTTTGGAAAAGTTTTAGAACTTTTCCAAAGTTATTTTTGTCAGACCTCTTCCAAATTTGTTTTTGGAAATACGCTTTTTATCAGAAATGCAAATAAAATCACAAGCAGGCATCCTATTACATTAAGCCACAGGAATGCTGTTACATCAAACCACCACAAGGCAACTATAATCAGTTCAGTAATCAGCGCAGCATAAAAAGTCGCTGAGCCGGTTATGCTTTTAAAATAAAACGCCACAAGAAATATTCCGAGAATGGTTCCGTAAAAAAGAGAGCCGATAATATTTACAGCTTCCAGGAGATTTCCCATCCTGCTTGCATACAATCCGCTGATAATGCAAAACAACCCCCATCCTATCGTTGCCCACCGCGAATACGAAAGATATTTTTTTGCTGTTCCTGTTTTATTTATGGAACGGATATAAATATCCACCGCAGTGGTAGAAGCAAGCGAATTCAATCCTGCCGCAAGCGAACCCATTGAAGCAAGAAAAATAACTGCCACAAGCAAGCCTACCAATCCTTGCGGCAAATGCTGTGTTACAAACGATAGAAAAATATAATTGGAATCATTGGTATCTGCTTTCGGATCATTTTTTTTCAATAGCTGAACGGCAGACTGACGTATTTCTGAAGATTTTTTGTCGGCAACAGCCAATTCATTTTTTGCATTCGAGATTAATATTTCATCTTTTGTTTCAAGTACTTCAGCAAGCTGTTCCGCTTTCAATTTTTTCTCATTGAATGCAACGGAATAATCATTCTCCAGGTTTTTAAACTCGTTTTTGTATTCACTCTTTTCAATTTTTGCGATTTCATGTTTATTAAAAAACACAGGCGGCTTGTTAAACTGGTAAAATGTGAATACCAATATTCCAATCATAAGAATAAAAAACTGCATCGGAATTTTAACAAGCCCGTTCATAATTAACCCCAAACGGCTTTGTGTAATGGAGCTTCC
>DATEMK010000110.1:0-5284 GCA_035275625.1 Bacteroidia bacterium | reverse complement strand
AATAAATGGAATACAATTTCAGGGAAACTGAGCAGAAATGGCAAAAATATTGGGCGGAGAAAAAAACTTTTCGTGCAGAAAATAATTCTTCCAAACCTAAATATTATGTGCTTGATATGTTTCCCTATCCTTCCGGTGCGGGTTTGCATGTGGGGCATCCACTCGGATATATTGCTTCGGATATTGTTGCGCGTTTCAAAAGATTGAAAGGTTTTAATGTCCTTCACCCGATGGGTTATGATTCTTTCGGGTTGCCTGCAGAGCAATATGCAATTCAGACAGGGCAGCATCCTGCCATCACTACAGAAAATAATATTGCACGTTACCGCGAACAGTTAGATAAAATCGGTTTTTCATTTGACTGGGAACGTGAAGTCCGCACGTCTGATCCGAAATATTATAAATGGACGCAATGGATTTTTATTAAGCTTTTCCATTCATGGTATAATCCTGAAACGGATAAAGCGGAATCAATTGAAAAATTGATTGAAAAATTTGAAAGCGGAGTTTTCTCCCTCCCCAACGGGGAGGGCCGGGGTGGGGCCTGGTCTTCTTTATCAGAAAAAGAAAAATCCGATGTGCTGATGGAATATCGTCTTGCGTATCTGAGCGAAGCAATGGTGAACTGGTGCGCGGCTCTGGGAACTGTGCTGGCCAATGAAGAAGTAAAAGATGGTGTGAGCGAACGTGGCGGGTATCCTGTTGAAAGAAAATTAATGCCTCAATGGAGTTTGCGAATTACCGCTTACGCAGAACGGTTGCTGAATGATTTAGAAAAAATTGACTGGAGCGAATCATTAAAAGAATCCCAGCGGAACTGGATTGGAAAATCAGAGGGGAGCAGTTTAAAATTTCACCTCTCCCCTAACCCCTCTCCTTTGGAGAGGGGAACTGCCACCTCACAAAGCGGCTTGCACGATGGAAACGCCCTCTCCTTTGGAGAGGGCGGGGGTGAGGTGATTGAAGTTTTCACAACACGTCCTGATACGGTTTTCGGAGTAACATTTATGACCCTTTCACCGGAGCATGAATTGATAGAAAAAATTACCACTCCCGAAAATAAAAAAGCGGTTGAAGAATATGTGACTGCTGCAAAAAACAGGAGTGAGCGCGAACGCATGGCTGAAGTAAAAAATGTTTCCGGAGTTTTTACAGGCGCTTATGTCATTCATCCTTTTTCAGGAAAGCAAATTCCGATTTGGATTGGCGATTATGTTCTGGCTGGTTACGGAACGGGTGCTGTGATGGGAGTTCCCGCACACGATTCGCGCGATTTTGCTTTTGCAAAACATTTCAATCTTGAAATTATTAAAGTGATCGAACCGAACTCCCCTTCTCTTTTGGAGAAGGGGCAGCGGGATGAGGTCTTTTGTTTTGATACCTATGAAGGCACTTGTATCAACTCTGATTTTATAAACGGGATGCAAGTGAAAGATGCCATCAAAAAAATAATTTCAGAAATTGAAAAACGCGGGTTGGGAAAAGGGAAAACAAATTACCGTTTGCGTGATGCCAATTTCGGAAGGCAGCGTTATTGGGGTGAACCCATTCCAATTTATTATAAAGACGGCATTCCTCATACCATACCCGAAAGTGAATTACCGCTTGTGCTTCCCGAAGTGGATAAATATTTACCGACTGAAAGTGGAGAGCCGCCATTAGCCCGCGCAAAAAACTGGACTTATACACCTCACCCCCAACCCCTCTCCAAAGGAGAGGGGAGTTTCCCCCTCGAAACCACCACCATGCCCGGCTGGGCAGGCAGCTCATGGTATTACCTGCGTTACATGGATGCGCACAATGAAAAAGAATTTGCATCGCGCGAAGCAATAAATTATTGGAAAGACGTTGACCTCTACATTGGCGGCAGCGAACATGCAACAGGACATTTATTGTATGTTCGTTTCTGGACAAAATTTTTGAATGATCTTCGATATATTCCTATTACTGAACCTGCGAAGAAGTTGATTAATCAGGGGATGATACAGGGAGTGTCAGAAAAGATTAAAAGACTAATATTCAATAAAGACGCATTAGAATCTAAATCAAATTCATTAACACTTCCATCGGGTAAAATAATAGGGTTTAATGAAACAAAAATTATTTATGTAAGTGCTGATACAAACCTTCCAGATTTTGAAGAGGACGAATGGTATTCAGAAAGCAATGTAAATATTGTATTTGTAAAAAATTCTGTTTTAAACATTCCAGAATATCTTGAATCTCGCAAAGAAGATTATGATTCAGTATTTGTGTGCAAGTCAGGATATTGGTTAAATGGAATATTTCATTCTGAAGATGGTAAAAGTTCGGTTGATTTTTTAACTAAACCTGAAGTTGAAAAAATGTCCAAATCGAAACTAAATGTTGTCACTCCGGATTATGATCCTGTCACAAAGAAAAATGGAATTATAGATGATTATGGAGCAGATTGTTTAAGATTATATGAAATGTTCCTCGGTCCGCTTGAACAAAGCAAACCCTGGAACACAAACGGGATTTCAGGAGTTTCAAATTTTATAAGAAAACTTTGGCGGCTATACCATTCAAATGCGTCAGCCTCCCTCCCCCCCGGGGAGGGCCAGGGCGGGGCTTTTTTCTTCGTTTCAAACGAACCAGCAACAAAAGCAGAATTAAAAACACTTCACAAAACAATTAAAAAAGTAACTGATGATATTGAACGGTATTCATTCAATACTTCGGTGAGCAATTTTATGATTTGTGTAAACGAGCTGACAGATTTAAAATGCTATAAGCGCGAAATTCTAGAACCGCTTGCCATTTTAATTTCTCCTTATGCTCCGCACATTGCAGAAGAGCTTTGGGAAAAATTGGGTCATCAAGAAAGCATCACGTTTGCGCAGTTTCCAGTTTTCAAAGAAGAATACCTCGTTGAAGATTCTTTTGATTATCCCGTTTCCATAAACGGCAAAACCCGTTTTAAAATTCCGCTTTCGCTTCAGTTGACCAAAGAGCAAATTGAAAAAGAAGTGCTTTCGGCAGATGAATTGAAAAAATACCTTGACGGCAATGCTCCTAAAAAAATCATTGTGGTTCCGGGAAGGATTGTGAATGTGGTCATTTGACTTATTAACAAAGCTTTTAAGGGCAAACACTTATTTGTAAATTTGCACATAGCTTAAGAAATTAACCATTTATGAGATTATTAAAACAACAAATAGAAGCCCTCATTTTTACCGCTGATGCGGGAATTGATATGGAAGAAATCCAGTCCTGCCTGAAAGCTGTGTATGGATGGGAATTAACCAAAGAAGAAATCACGGAGAATATTTCCCAACTGCAGGAAAAATATAAAAGCGATGAATTTTCTTTTGAATTAGTGGAAATTGCGGGCGGCTTTGAATTCCTGACCAAAAAAGATTTTCATGTGGCTATTCATACGCTGCTCCAGATAAAAGAAAAGAAAAAGCTTTCCACCGCAGCGCTTGAAACTCTTTCTATCATCGCATACAAGCAACCTGTTTCAAAACCCGAAATCGAAAAAATCCGCGGAGTAAATTGCGATTACAGCATTCAGAAGCTGCTCGAAAAAGAATTAATAATCCTTGAAGGAAAAAGTGACGGGCCCGGCAAACCCATGTTGTACGGAACCAGCAAAAATTTCATGGAACATTTCGGATTAAAGAATGTGAAAGATCTTCCGAAGCTGAAAGATTTGCATATCACAGAAAACGAGATTGGTATCCCCACAGAATAAGTTCTTCACGGATGGTTCATCCGGTATGGAACATTCTTTGATTTGTTCCTGATCATGAAAAAAACTTCAGCTGCATTTTTTGCTCTCAGTTTAATCTCCTCCAATTTAATTTCACAGGACAGCACACTCAGGAGTGTGCATAATACTGCGTTTACCACGAACGAGGTGCTGGAATACCGCGTGCATTACGGTTTTATTGATGCGGGTGAAGCGCGTCTCGAAATTGTTCCCGACATAAAAACTTTTGCAAACAGAAGTGTGTATCATGTTGTCGGAACCGGCAAAACAAAAGGTGCATTCGACTGGTTTTTCAAAGTCCGCGACCGTTACGAAAGCTACATTGACAGCGCTTCGATTTTCCCCTGGTATTTTGTGAGGCGTGTGGACGAGGGAGGTTACAAAATAAATCAGAATGTTACATTCAATCACTATAAAAATATTGCAATAAGCGAAAAAAAAACCATCACCGTACCGCGCGGAACACAGGATATCATTTCCGCTTATTATTTTGCACGTACCCTAAATTTTGACACGGCAATGGTGAACGATGTTTATTCGTTCAATGCCTATCTTGATGATGAAATAATTCCCTTGAATATAAAATTTCTTGGCAGAGAAAAAGTAAAGACAGGACTCGGAACTTTTAATTGCATAAAATTCCGCCCGGTACTTTTAGTCGGACGTGTTTTTAAAGACGAAGAAGACATGACGATTTGGATTACTGATGATAAAAACAAAGTGGTGATAAGAGCGCAGGCAGAGATTTTAGTAGGCTCTGTAAAAATGGATTTGAAAAAATATTCGGGATTGGCAAATCCGCTCTTGGCGAAAATTAAATAATCACAGCAATTTTTTTTCAATTAAATACTCCGCAATCTGAATTGCATTCGTAGCTGCTCCTTTGCGAAGGTTATCAGAAACAATCCACATGTTCAACGTATTCGGATTGCTTTCATCTCTCCTTAATCGCCCGACAAAAACTTCGTCCCTTCCCTGTGCATTAATTGGCATCGGGTATATAAAATTTGAAACATCATCTTCCAAAATAATTCCGGGACTATCAGAAAGAATTTTTTTTGCCTCATTCAAATCAAAATCATTTTCGAATTCCACATTCACCGCTTCTGAATGCCCGCCCACTACAGGAACACGAACGGTAGTTGCTGTAAGCCTTATCGAATCATCCCGCAGGATTTTCCTGGTTTCATTCACCATTTTCATTTCTTCCTTAGTATAACCATTCTCTAAAAACACATCCACCTGCGGAAGCACGTTTAAATCAATAGGGTATTTGTAAGCCATTTCTCCTTTAATTCCTTTTCGCTCATTCATCAATTGATCAAGCGCTTTTTTTCCGGTGCCTGTGACCGACTGATAAGTAGAAACAACAATTCTTTTAATATTATATTTTTCGTGAAGCGGATTTAAAGCAATCACCATTTGAATAGTGGAGCAATTCGGGTTGGCAATGATTTTATCTTTCTCTGTTAAAATATCAGCATTGATTTCCGGAACAATTAATTTTTTGGAAGGATCCATTCTCCATGCTGAAGAATTATCAATTAC
>DATEMK010000109.1:0-3889 GCA_035275625.1 Bacteroidia bacterium | reverse complement strand
CGTTCTTGTTGCTTACTATAAAGAACAAAGGTTATTCTGATCAATATATGATCGGAATTTATATTTTTTATAACCTGATTTTTGCTTTGCTCTCTTACCCGATCGGAAAACTTACAGACAGGCTTGGAATGATGAAAACAATTATTGTTTCGTTAGTGATGTTCTCAGCAGTATATTTTATAATAGGATTTGCTGAAACCGTAATTGCATTCCTGGTAGTTTTTACCGGCTATGCAATTTATGCTGCGGGTTTTGACTCAACAACCAAAGCCATCATTACCGAACATTGCAAAAAAGAACAAACAGGAACTGCTCTCGGGTTTTATAATGGCTGTGCGAGTTTGCTTACAATTCTTGCAAGCTCATGGACAGGATTTGTGTGGACCCATTTTAATTCACAAACGGCATTCATCATTTCTGCTTCCGGTGTTTTAATGGTAGTGCTCTTCTTTTTGTTCAGGTACAAAGCGATTCGAACCACACACTGAAATTACAACTTGAATAACAATTAAATTCTTTTTCTTTACACAGCTAACTTTATTTATATGGATAATACTACCGGCAAAAAATATACGTCTTCACTTGTTGTGCTTATTTCTCTTTTTTTCATGTGGGGATTTATGACTTGCTTAAACGATATATTAATTCCGTATTTAAAAGGAGTTTTTCAATTGATGCACTGGCAGGCAATGCTTGTGCAATTCGCTTTTTTCGGAGCTTATTTTATCGGTTCAGTAATTTATTTTATTATTTCAGTTTATAGCGGTGACCCGATAAACCGAATTGGTTATAAAAAAGGAATCATTACCGGATTGATTATTTCTGCCATCGGTACTGCATTATTTTATCCCGCAGCACAATTTATTTCTTACGGATTTTTTCTTGCTGCATTGTTTGTGCTTGGTCTTGGCTTTACATTATTGCAAATAGCCGCTAACCCATACGTTGCAATTTTAGGTGATCCCCAAACAGCATCCAGCCGGTTAAATCTTGCACAGGCATTTAATTCATTCGGAACATTCATTGCACCATTAATAGGAGGATATTTAATTTATGAATTGTTCGGTGACAATCCCGGAGCAGACTCAGTAAAAATTCCTTACCTCGCTTTCTCGCTTGTATTCTTAGTTATCGCAGTCATAATTCAATTCTCATACCTGCCACGATTTGAAAACCTGGAAGTCATTGAAAAAGGAATGGGCGCATTGCATTATCCGCAACTTGTTTTAGGCATCATCGCAATTTTTATGTACGTAGGCGCTGAAGTTTCCATCGGAAGCATTTTAACAGGCTTTCTGGGTTTGCCTGAAATTGCCGGATTGAGTAAATCAGACGCTACCATATTTGTTTCGCTTTACTGGGGAGGTTTGATGATAGGAAGATTTACCGGTTCCGTTTCATTGAGCAATATTCCGGCAACGAGAAAAATAATTCTTACCATTCTTATTCCATTCATCACATTTTTATTCATGCTTTTAGTTTTTCATTTAAAAGGAACGGATGTTTCCGGTTTGTGGATTTACCTGCCGCTTATTTTTCTGAATGTAATAGGATTTCTTATTGGTCGTTCAATTCCCTCGACAACGCTTTCAATTTTTGCATTGATTTGCGTTATCATCCTGTTGATTGGATTAATTTCAACCGGGAAGACGGCAATGTTTGCAATTATCGGAATTGGTCTGTTTAACTCTATAATGTGGTCAAATATTTTTACACTTGCTATTAATGGTCTCGGAAAATACACCAGCCAGGGTTCATCATTATTGGTAATGGCAATTCTTGGCGGTGCACTCATTCCCCCGTTACAGGGTTATATTGCTGATGTGAAAGGCGTGCAATTTTCTTTTATTGTTCCGGTTTTGTGCTATGTTTACCTCGTGTTTTACGGATGGAAGATGAAAAAAATAGTTTGAAGATAGATTGGGGATGGAAAGCAACTTTACGCTTTAAACCTTAAACTCTCTACTTTTGCCGCCCATGATTTCGCTCGATGAAATAAAAAAACCGATTAAAAATGAAATGGAGCTTTTCGAAAAAAAGTTCCAGGATGCCATGCGAAGTAAAGCGCCTTTGCTTGATAAAATTATGCATTATATCGTTAAACGCAAAGGCAAGCAGATGCGGCCGATGTTTGTTTTTTTTTCTGCCGGAATGTGTGGTGGAATTACAGAATCCACTTACACAGGCGCATCCTTAATTGAATTACTGCATACAGCAACACTGGTTCATGATGATGTGGTGGACGATTCTAATTTGCGAAGAGGTTTTTTTTCTATCAATGCACTCTGGAAAAATAAAATTGCCGTGCTTGTTGGCGATTACCTTTTATCGAGAGGATTATTGATGTCTGTTGAAAAAAAAGAATTTGATTTGCTTGAAATTGTTTCCAATGCTGTTCGTGAAATGAGCGAAGGCGAATTATTGCAGATTGAAAAGGCGCGTAAGCTGGACATTGATGAATCGGTTTATTACGAAATTATCCGGCAGAAAACCGCTTCGCTGATTGCTTCGTGCTGTGCTGTAGGTGCCGCATCGGCAAAAACGGATAAGTCGTCCGTCAGCAGGATGAATCAATTCGGAGAAAATGTCGGCATTGCTTTCCAGATTAAAGATGATTTATTCGATTACGAAAAAAACCTGAAGACAGGAAAACCATCCGGCATTGATATCAAAGAAAGTAAAATGACCTTACCGTTGATTTATTCTCTGAACAAAGCTCCGGGTGCTGACAAGAAAAAAATCATCAACATTATCAAAAACAATAATACCGATGATAAAAAAGTTGCCCAGGTAATTTCTTTTGTGAATACTTCGGGTGGGATTGAGTATGCGAAAAAACGCATGGGGGATTTTCAGCAGAAGTCTTTTGAAATTTTATCTTCTTTTCCGGACAATATTTTCAAAGAATCTCTCATTAAGCTGGTAAGGTTTACCACAGAGAGGGATAATTAAATTTTTTTTAAATTTCACCATGCGAAAAATTATTTTCCGAATCGGATTCATTTTAATATTAATTATCATTGCCTTGTATCTTGTCAGTTCTCAATTCAGCATAACAGAATTGATCTACCCGGTAAAAATTGATTCGCTTTATATTCATGCAGAAGAAATAAAATACGAAAAAGAACTTTCCGAAGGGAAAGCAAAACCAGGAAAAATATTTTTATATCACCCTTCACAGCTTGGTCTTGTCTGTAAAGATCTGATTATAAAAACACAGGATAGCTTGCAATTGAAAGCCTGGTATATTGTGGATTCTACTATAAAAACAGGAATTACACTGATCCTTGTACCTGATATTAAAGAAGGGAAAATCCAATACCTTAAAGATGCTTCAGAATTAATCAGCAGGGGACTCAATGTTTGTCTTGTAGATTTACATGCACAGGGAGAAAGCGAAGGAGTTAAATATACACCAGGTAAAAGTACTATTCATGACATCTCAGCAATAATTGACTCGCTGATTTCAAAATTCAAAACGGAAAACATCGTTTTGATGGGAAACAATATAGCTTCAGCGATTGTAATCCAGGCAGCACAAAGAGAAAAAAGAATAAATATTTTGGTAGTACAAAATTCATTTCTTACTTTAAATGACTATCTCGGGAAATATGCAGAGAAAAAATACGGGCGTTTCAGTAAGATATTTTTTAGTCGAATGAAAGGAGATTATGAAAAAGAGTTAGGATATTCTGTCGATTCATTAGATTTGCTTGAGCTAATAAAGAATATTGAAATACCTTCTCTATTTATAAGTAACATTACAGAAAGTCATCTCGATTTTAAATCAACTCAACAATTATTTGATTCATCCGGAGCTGCAAAAAAAGAATGGCAGGTTGTCAAAGACAATGAAGAAAGTGAAAACGATTTAGAAGAAAAGAAAAAA
>DATEMK010000108.1:0-3578 GCA_035275625.1 Bacteroidia bacterium | reverse complement strand
ATCATCAAAAAAACTTTCGTAGCGTGGTTTAAGCGCCTCGACAAACGCTTTGAATGATGTATAACCATAGTTCCGGATGTCAAAAGTGCTGTCTAATTTTATTAATGACGCACTGAAAAGGCTTGCATTGGCAGCGCCCCTGTCAATATTAAAAGCCATTTCATAAGCTTTGTCTATCAGTGTTGGATCAATGCTCTTGTTTGTAACCTTGTTTTTAAATTTAGAAAGATCAATCATTCCAACCACTTTGCGCACGGGAAGTTTAGGCGCCTTGGTTTTTAAAATATTTTCTGCCGGATGCTTTTCCGGGGAGGCAGATTGCGAAAAAGTTTTATCTGGTGACTGAGGGTTTAATATTTCTTCAAAAATAAAATTTTCACACGCCCCGATAAATGCATCAGGTGTGGTTGATTTCCCGATCCCCACCACCATCAATCCCTCTTCCCTGATACGATGCGCTATCCCGGTATAATCGCTGTCGCTGGAAACAATGCAGAAGCCATCCACGGTTTTAGAGAAGATCAGATCCATAGCATCAATGATAAGCGCTGTATCGGTCGAGTTTTTTCCTTTTGTATAAGAAAATTTCTGCATCGGGCGCACTGCTAAAATATTCAGCTTCTCTTTCCATACAGTCATATACTGAAGCGTCCAGTCGCCATAAATTCTTTTAATTGTGACCCGCCCGAATTTTGAAGCTTCATCAATGTAATATTTCAGGAGGTTGTGATTGGCATTATCGCCATCAATCAACAACGCTATTCTTGCAGAAGTAGTCATGTTTTTTTAATTGAGACAGCAAAGAAACTATTTTGAGCTTGAACAATGAGCGCTGAAAAATATTATTTATTCACAAAACAACACCCTGCCGTTTATTCAATACTTAAATTTGCAACAGTTTTAAAATACAATTAAAAAGAAAATGCCTTACATACATCATCTCTCTAAAGACAAAAAATTCAAACCGCTCATTTCTGAGCATGGCAGTTTTAAATTGCGTAAAAAGAAGAATGTTTGCCTGCGTTTATGCGCTCACATCATGTCGCAGCAATTGAATACAAAAGTTGCGGAAGTTATTTTCAAACGATTTTTGAATTTATTTGACGGGAATGAACCGTTACCTGCAGACATTTTAAAAATAGATACCATTACGCTTCGCAGTATCGGGCTTTCAAATGCCAAAGTCAGTTATGTACATAACGTTGCACGTTTTGCTGTTGAAAAGGGGATGGATGAAAAAAAACTCTCCAAGATGAGCAACGATGAAGTTATTGAATATTTAACGCAGATAAAAGGAGTCGGGAGGTGGACGGTGGAGATGGTGCTGATGTTTACACTGGCGCGACCTGATGTTTTTGCAATGGACGATCTCGGCATTCAGAATGCCATGCATAAGTTGTATCGCATTGATAAGACAGACAAGAAAAAAATGAAAGCTCACATGCTTCGCGTTTCCGAAAAGTGGAGCCCGTTTCGCACGTATGCCTGTTTGCATTTATGGCATTTTAAAGATAATGGGAAGAAGTAGTAATTGGGTAATTGGGTAATTAGGGTAATTGGGTAATTAGGTAATGGGGATGCATTTAAATAAAAAAATTCCATTCGATTTTGTGCTTGATTATTTGTTTCAGGTTAATCCGGTTGTAAAATCTATGTTCGGATCTTATGCAATTTATTTGGGTAATAAAATTATGCTGGTGCTGCGTGATAAAAAAGATCATCAAGAAGCGAATGGTGTCTGGATGGCGACATCACGTGAATATCATGAGAGCCTGAAAAAAGATTTTCCTTCGATGTGTTCTGTTTATGTTTTGTCAGAAGGAAAATCTGAAACTAACTGGCAAATGATTCCGGCTTCAGCCGATGATTTTGAATCGTCAGTAATTAAATGCTGTGAGTTTATTTTGCAAAATGATCCACGCATTGGAAGAATTCCAAAGCCGAAAAAAAAACGGAGCCACAAAGCCGCGAAGGCACAAAGAAACACAAAGAGAAAAAACTTTAAACTTTAATCTTATTCCTCTTAATGCTTCCCTCCTATCTTAAATTAATTGAAACAGCAATAAGCAAAAAGAAGGAAAATAAAAAATTTCTTGAACGGCTCCGGAAAATAAAACCTTCCAACCTTGATGCTGTGACAAATACCCTTCATGATAAAGCATTCACGCATATTGATTGCCTTCAATGTGCAAACTGCTGCCGGACTACAGGCCCTTTGATGCTTAACAAAGACATTGAGCGGTTGTCAAAACATTTTAAAATAAAACCATCTGAATTTTCTGATCAGTATCTTCGCACCGATGAAGACGGGGATGCGGTTTTTAAAAATATGCCCTGCCCGTTTTTGTTAAATGATAATTGCTGCTCGGTTTACAACGATCGCCCGGGTGCATGCAGGGATTATCCGCATACGCAACAAAGAAATATTGCGCAAAAACTTTCTATTACGTATCACAACTGTATGATATGTCCTGCTGTTGCAGAAGTAGTGGAAGGATTGAAGGAAGAGTTTGGAAAATAATTACTATATAAATTTATTAGCAGGAAGTATTACTATAAAACAGAACGCGGATGACACGGATGCAGCTGATTTTCGCGGATTAAATCCGTTTTTATCCGCCAAATCCGTGTCATCAGTGTTCCATTATTCCTAACAACATGTACCAGACGTTAAAAGAATTTAAGCGTGAAATGAAATTGCATTATGCAGAGTACTCTACATTTCTGAGGGGATTCACAAGGAGAAAGGTGAAAGGGCTCAATTCAAAAGTCTGGGGGCTGCACAAAGAAGCTTTTAAAGTAATTGATTGCGGTGCTTGTGCCAATTGCTGCAAAACGATGTCGCCTGCTTATACACTGGCTGATGTGAAAAGAATTTCAAAGCATGTGGGGATGACGGAGGATGCTTATTGGAAAAAATACCTGAAGAAGGATGAGGAAGGCGATATTGTTAACAGAAAAAAACCTTGTCATTTTCTTGAAAAGGATAACCGCTGTTCTATTTATGATATCCGCCCGTCAGATTGCAGAAGGTATCCGCATACGCAACGGAAGGATTTTGTTTTTCAACGCGAAGTGCATATTCAGAATATTGACGATTGCCCGATTACTTTTCATGTGGTGAAGAGAATGCATGAGATGGTTTTTGAAAAGAAATGATAAATTTTTTTGTTTTTTTAAATGTTGATGCAAAGCGACTCCTTATCAAACCAGACCCGATGGAAGCGGAAATCGTTTTTTTGCCATTAAAATAAGAAGAAAAAGGAAAAAACATTGCAGCGTACAGCGGGCACACCTGTTGTAGCATTGATATCGGTGGTCTACTGATTTTCTTCATTTTTCTATAAAAAAGGCTGTTTTTAGAGGGTTTTCAGTGAAATTCATGTTGTGGGTTAACATGAAGATGCCCTTTCTGCCAAAGGAGGTTGAAGCGTTCACCTACATTTTCGGGCAAATAGCCAAATTTATTACATCCCCGGCTCCAATCCCCTATATTGAAATAAGCGGCCGATAAAAGAAATAAAGCCGGCATGAGACAAACCACGATCACCTGTAACAATTAAAGTTAAAATTAAAAT